>DATMZQ010000225.1:0-2030 GCA_035573615.1 Burkholderiales bacterium
AACAGGCAATGCAATCAAGCCTGTATCCTGTGCTTCGTAACGCAATGCTGCAATGCCTAATAACTATCTGGCGCGCATGGTACCGCACGAGCGCATCATGCCGGCCGATGACGGAACGAATTTTGTGAAGCAGCACGAGGAGAGGCTGAAATGTTGACAGGCCAGCTTTCGCTATGTTGATCAGCCGCACCATCACACGTCGTGCATTCGCGATGTCGGGCGCGCTGTTGCTCTTTGTGCTCGTGCTAGTCGCCAGGCCAACAAGTGCGGCTGATGAGCAGGTGTGGCCCCCGATTACCGATCCTCCCACGGCGAAATATGTCCCCGGCAAGTGGGTATGGGAAGAATTGTTCACGGAGCACGCAGCCCTTGCCGCGGATTTTTACGGCAAGTTGTTCGGCTGGACGTTTCAGGTGCTGCCCGCGGGACGCGGTCCCGCGTACACGCTCGCATTGTCCGATGGAGAACCGGTTGGCGGCATGATCGAGCGCGACCACAGGTACGAACAGCAGCAGGGCAGCCGCTGGATCGGCATGATCTCGGTCCCGGACGTCAAGGCCGCCGCAAGTTATGCGGCAAAGCAGGGCGGAAAAGTCATCGTTGCGCCGCGTGTTCTCGCGGGCCGCGGTGAGGTTGCGCTGCTGACCGATCCGGAGGGCACGCCGTTTGGCGTAATGCGCTCTGCAAGTGGAGATCCGCCAGACTTTCTGGCCGAAGATGGTCAATGGGTGTGGTTTGAACTTTGGGCGAAAGACCCCGGCGCGATGACGACGTTCTATGCCGGGCTGGCCGGCTATGAAATTGAATCCATGCCGAGGCCGGACGGACGTCCTGGCTACGCGCTGTCCTCCGGCGGCTTCTTGCGTTGTGGCATTGTGGCTTCGCCTTCGTCGTCAGTTGCTTCGGCGTGGCTGCCTTACGTCAGGGTAAGTGACGTCAAAGCTGCGACCGCGCGAGCTGCGCAATCCGGTGGACGCATCGTGCTGGATCCATCTCCCGAGGTGCGCGAGGGCCGCGTCGGGCTCATCATGGATCCAACCGGTGCACCCGTTGGGCTGGTACAACTGCCTGTGGAAGACACACGGTGAGCGGCGACACGGAGAGAATGAATCTGCGAATCGCGTGTATCGCGCTGTTAATCGCGGCCGGTACTGCAGGCTGCGCCGGCCACGGCAGCGGCTCGGCCAGCGTGGGTTTCAGCTATGGCGCTTACTACGGCAGTCCATGGGGAGCGAGTTACCATGTCAATGGCCCGGTTTATGTCGGTCCGCCCGGCAACGCTCGCCCTCCGGGAGGCAGCGGCCGCCCGCCGCACGCCGCGAATCTGCCAGCCCGACCAATGCCGCAACCGCGCCCTAGCGGCGGCGGGCGCCGGCGCTAATATTACGGGAACCTATACTCATGGCCACATCCTCATTGCTGGACCGGGTTGCCTCCGCGCTGTTCGGCGGCAAAAAGACAGACACGGACGCCGATCGCCAGCTCATCGCCGACATGATCGAGCTGATCGTGGAGGAAGTCGAACCGCGCGTGCGCTTTCATGCGCGCTATCGCGAAAAACTTGAAAAGTGCGTGCGCGCGAGCATTGCGTATCTGCGCTCAATTGGAAGCCAGCCGCTGGAGCCCGTGCCGCTCTCACGCAAATCATGGAACGATGATGCGCGCGTGAACACGTTCTTTGCCAAGGCAGATGACGTCTCCACGTGCATCGGGCGCAGCAAGGAATTGCGTGCGTTTTTCGAGAACCCGTCCAATGCCGAGATTCAGGAGGCTTATGCGTTGCTCGGCATGAAAAAGGATGAGCACACGACATTCGGCACGCAACTGCAGGGGGATGCGGTCCAACATGACGTGGCGCAAACCGCGGTGAATTTTTCGGGTCACCGGTTGATCGCGCCATCAGCCACACTGGCCGCCACGCGCCTGGAAATTGGCCGCCGCATGATTCAGCGCCTCGCGCAGATCGCGCTTGCCCGCATCGTCGCGATCGATATGAAGGCCACCGAACTGCAGGAGCACAAGGCGTACCT
>DATMZQ010000226.1:0-7569 GCA_035573615.1 Burkholderiales bacterium
GGAAACAAGCGCTTGAGCAGACCTGCTTTCCAAACCGGTTGATGCAAGACAATCAGATTCGCGATACCGCCGGGGGAAAACATGATGATCACCAGAAAAAACAATCCGAAGTACAGTAGCCAGGCTTGCGTGTAATTGGAAAGCGCCGACTGCAGCAGCGTAACCAGCACGGCGCCGATGATCGGCCCCCAGAATTGGCCGATGCCACCGATAAACGCCATGAGTACGACATTGCCGGACGCCACCAGGCCGAGGGTTTCCGCGGTAACGATTTCATAGTTAATAGCGGCCAGGCCGCCGCCAATACCGGCGAAAAAACTGGCGAGCGCCATCATCAACCAACGCACGCGCGTGGTGTTGTAGCCGACGAATTTGGCACGTTCCGGATTGTCGCGAACTGCGTTTGCCATGCGTCCCAGAGGGGTACGTGTCAATGCGAACATGGCAATCATGCTTACAACGCACCATCCCGCGATCAGGTAATAGACCTGAATCTGCGGACCATAACTGAGTCCAAGAAACGCCTTGCCCACAGCCCGGTTGGTGGCAATGCCACCTTCACCGCCGAAAAATGTCGTGAACATTAATGCGCTGGCTGCAACCATTTCGGCGATCCCCAGCGAGATCATCGCAAACGGGGTGCCGGCGCGGCGCGTGGTCACGAACCCGAACAGCAGACCGAACACCAGGCCCGCCAACCCACCAATGAGGGGCACGAGGGTCACTGGAAACCAGAATTTGCCCGCGCCGATAAAATTCAGCGCATGTGCGCAGAAGAAAGCCCCGAGTCCAAAATAGACGGCATGGCCAAAGGACAGTAGCCCGGTTTGTCCTAGCAGCATGTTGTAGGACAACGCAAAGATTATGGCAATACCCATCTGGGACAGCATCGACAGGGCGAAGCTATGGGAAAAAAGGAATGGCAGCACGGCGAAAACACCCGCTACAAGCACCCAAAACACGACCTGGCGCATCATGACTCCCGCGTCCCCATCAGTCCGCGCGGACGCACAATCAGCATCAATACCATCAGCAAATAAGGCAGTACCGGTGCGGTTTGCGAGATGGTGATGGACCAGAATCCATGCCACAACGATGTCGCGGAAATATGGATCCCGAGCTTTGCGAGCACATCGAGCATGGAGTAATCGAGCGCTACAGAGAAAGTCTGCAGTGCGCCTATGATCAAAGACGCCAGAAAAGCACCGGCCAGCGATCCCATGCCGCCAAAGACAACGACGACGAAAACAATGCTGCCGACTGCGGTCGCCATCCCAGGCTCAGTGATGAAAGCATTGCCGCCGATGACGCCTGCGAGACCGGCCAGCGCAGCACCACCTGCGAATACCAGCATGAATACGCGCGGAACGTTGTGGCCGAGGGATTCGACCATGTCAGGATGGGTGAGTGAAGCCTGGATCACCAGACCGATACGCGTGCGCGTCAGGCCAAAATATAGCGCCAATAGCATGCCGACCGAGACGAGCATCATAAAACCCCGGTAGGCCGGGTATTGCGTGGTGTACAAGGTGAACAGTGTGAAATCAAGCTGGCCCGGAATGCGGTAATCAACCGGTGCGCGCCCCCAAATAAGATGAACCACTTCCTCGATGACGTAAGCCAGACCAAACGTGAACAGCAGTTCCGCAACGTGGCCAAACTTGTGCACGGTACGTAATCCGAACCGCTCCGTTGCCGCGCCTAGCGCTCCAACCGCCACAGGCGCGATGAACAACGCCGGCCAGAAGCCGGCATAGAGGCCGGTTTGATAGGCGAAATAGGCACCGAGCATATAAAAGCTTGCGTGCGCGAAGTTCAGTACGCCCATCATGCTAAAAATAAGCGTCAGTCCGGAAGACAGCATGAACAAGAGCAGTCCGTAGGACAGGCTGTTCAGCAGGGTGACGAGGAAGAATTCCATGCTTTAAGCGTCCCTGGCGGCCACTGGCGCCAGGGCGGAGATGTACAAACGCCCCCCCAATTGATGATTGCCTGCGCGGATGCAGATTTCACCCCGGTCATCCCCTAACCCAAGATTCTCCAGCGCAGGCGAAAGCTGTGGGGGATGATCGTTGCTCTTGGCTTTATCGATAGCTAGCGGCAACCCGGACTTGGCGGATTTCATTGCGATCGCTCCTCGGGCTGGACAACTGGCCGGGAACCTTGCGATTGAATCGGCTTTTGGCACGGTCGCGGGCGTCATCTGCCTGTTTATTTTATTTGCTGATCTGTTCGGCGCTGCTTATGGCCATCCGCCGACCGGTTTGAGCGACCTACCGACTATTATTCTGCATGCCTACCGCCTACTATTCTGCATGCGGCCTAATGCTCTGCGCGCCCGCACGGCCGGGATTCTATGCGCAAAGCAACGCCGTTGTAAACGCATGACCGATTGCAGAAAACACGGTGCGACCTTCTTTTGCACTGCAACTAAAAATCGGCCGGTGTAACCCGGCGGCGGCGCGGCGTGCCATGGGTTCAAGCTGCTAGAATTCCAGCGAATCGAATCTTACTGGAGCAAGCAATGCAAGGCCTGATGATGGATGTCCCGCTGCTGATTTCTTCGCTTATCAAGCACGCGGATCGCCACCACGGCGATACTGAAATCGTGTCGCGCCTGGTGGAAGGCGGAATTCATCGCTACAGCTATCGCGCTTCACATCGTCGCGCCAGACAACTGGCCCGTGCGCTAGGGGCACTTGGGGTGAAGCCAGGTGACCGCGTCGGCACGCTGGCCTGGAACGGTTACAGGCACCTGGAATCTTTTTACGGCATCTCGGGCATGGGAGCGGTCATGCATACCATCAACCCGCGCCTCTTTCCCGAGCAAATCTCCTATATCGCAAACCATGCCGAAGACAGTTATGTCCTGTTTGATCTGACGTTTGTTCCGCTGATCGAAAAACTCGCGCCAACCTGCAAGACCGTGAAGGGTTGGGTGGTGATGACTGACCGGGGGCACATGCCACAAGCTGGCATCCCGAATCTGCTGTGCTACGAGGATTTGATCGATGCACAATCGGACGACTATGAGTGGCCGCAATTCGATGAGCGCACCGCCTCGTCGCTTTGCTATACCTCTGGCACAACCGGCAACCCCAAGGGAGTGCTGTACTCGCATCGGTCCACGGTGCTCCATGCCTATGCCGCTGCGTTGCCAGACGCGCTCAACGTTTCGGCACGGGATGTGATGCTGCCGGTAGTGCCGATGTTCCACGCCAATGCGTGGGCTCTGCCCTACAGCTGCGCACTGGTCGGCGCAAAAATGGTATTGCCTGGCGCACAACTCGACGGCAAGAGTTTGTATGAGCTGTTCGAGACGGAACACGTGACCGTATCGGCCGGGGTACCGACCGTATGGCTCGCGCTTTTGCAACACATGGGGCAGCACAAGCTGCGCTTTAGCACCATGAACCGCACCGTGATCGGCGGTTCGGCATGTCCGCCCGCCATGATCAGAAGTTTCCAGGACGACTACGGTGTTCAAGTGCTGCATGCCTGGGGCATGACCGAAATGAGCCCGATTGGCACCGTCAGCATCTTGAAGTCCAAGCATCTGCCGCTGCCGAAGGACCAGAGATACGCCATCCAGAACAAGCAAGGGCGCGTCGTGTACGGTGTAGACATGAAAATAGTCGGTGACGACGGCAAGGAGTTGCCCTGGGATGGCAAGGCGTTTGGAAACCTGCTGGTGCGCGGCCCGTGGATCAGCAACGGATATTTCAAGAGCGAAGGCGGTGACCCGTTACGTGTTGACAATAACGGTGTCGCCTGGTTTCCCACCGGGGATGTCGCAACCATTGACGCCGACGGTTACATGCAGATCACCGACCGCTCCAAGGACGTCATCAAGTCCGGCGGAGAATGGATCAGTTCTATTGACCTGGAAAATACGGCCATGGCCCATCCTGCGGTTGCGGAAGCAGCAGTGATCGGCGTTGTGCATCCCAAGTGGGATGAACGGCCGCTGCTCGTTGTGGTGAAGAAGAAAGATACAGAGTTGACCCGCGAACAACTGCTGCAGTTTTTTGAAGGCAAGATCGCCAAGTGGTGGATGCCCGACGATGTTGTATTCGTCGACCAACTGCCCCATACGGCGACAGGCAAATTGCTCAAGACGAAACTGCGCGAGGATTTTAAGACTTACAAGCTGCCTACCACGTAACTCCTGGCGTCAGTATCCGTGGTCGCGATTCACAATTCCGAGTGGCACTTCCCCTCTCTCGAGGCGACCGATGTTTTCCAGCACTTGCGACTCGGCTTCCGAGGCAAGTGTTGGCGCGGCCACATGTGGCGTGACAATGACGTTCGGATGGCGCCAGAACGGGTGATACGCGGGAAGCGGTTCTTCCTGGAACACGTCTAGCATGGCGCCTGCAAGTTGTCCCGACTCAAGCGCGGCAAGCAGGTCCACTTGGTTAATGTGCCCTCCCCTGGCAATGTTCACAACGTAGCTGCCTCTCGGCATTGCGGCAAAAGCACGGGCATTTAGAATGCCGAATGTCTCCGGCGTCAGCGGTAGCACGTTCACCAGCACGCGTGAGCGCGACAAAAATGCATTGAGGCCGGCCGAGCCGGCAAAAACTTCTATCCCGGCAAGCGTTTTTTTCGTGCGGGACCAGCCAGAGACCGGAAATTCCTGTGCAAGGATTCGACGCGCGACGGTAGCGCCTATAACGCCGAGACCCATTACACCCACGGGCCATTGCCGGGCGAGCGACTCCTCGAGTGGGCGCCACACAGTATTACGCTGCTGCTCGAAGTAGTCGGACATGCGCCGCTGGAAGTGCAGTACGCTGTACAGCGCATATTCCGCCATCGGACCCGGTAGTCCGCCATCCACCAGGCGCACGATCGGTACGTCGATTGGCAACTCAGGATCGCTTAATACCAAATCGACGCCGGCCCCGAGCACCAGAACCGCTTTCAGGTTTGGCAGGCCGGCCAGCGACCCGGGCGGCTGCCTCCATGCCAACACATAACGAATGTCCTGCTTTGACCCGTAATCGGGCCAGACGCGAAACGGTATATGCGGAAAACCCCGAGCACAGGCTTGTCGCCATGGTTCGGAAGGCTCAGAAGGGCTGCAGAAGAGAATCGTCACAACGTAAGCGCGCTTTAACAATGAAACCGCGGACGTAAGGCGCCCTGGTTTTCAGCATTACTGTCCGAGTCTCAATGCCAGAAAAGAATGGCCAACACGACAGGATATGCGATCAAGGCGCCTGCACTTCGATATTGTCAATGAGCCGCGTCTGCCCTAGCTTTGCGGCACCAAGTACGACCAGAGCTTTGTCGTTGGCGTCAGGGCGCAATATGGCGCGTTGGTTGCGAACCACCACGTAATCGACTTGCCAGCCGTGACGTGCGAGCAAGGCGCCGGCCGCGTATTCCATCGCAACGAAATTACGATCTCCACTCAGTACAGCGTCGCGGACACCCAAGATCGCTTCGCGCAATCGTATGGCTTCCTTCCTTTCCGCAGCCGACAGGTAGCGATTTCGAGATGAAAGCGCCAGGCCGTCTTCGGCACGCACCGTTTCGGCCGGAAAGATCTTTATCGGCAGGGCGAACTGCTTCACCATTTGCCGCACGATGGCCAGTTGCTGGTAGTCCTTCTTCCCGAACACAGCGATCTGCGGCTGCACCGTGTTGAACAACTTGAGCACCACCGTTGCCATGCCGCGAAAATGTCCTGGGCGAAACCGCCCCTCCAGCTTGTTGGCGACCTTTGGCAAGTCGATGTAGAACGTTTGCGGCTCGGGATATATTTCCTTCTCGTCTGGAGCCCATACGATGGTATTGCCTTCGGCTGCTAGTTTCGCGCAATCCTCTTCCAGCGTGCGTGGATATTTTTCAAAGTCCTCGCCTTGTCCGAATTGCAGCCGGTTAACGAATATCGTCGTAACGGTAACCGGCGCCTGCGCGCGCGCGATTCGTACCAGGCTTAGATGTCCGTCATGGATATTCCCCATGGTTGGCACGCATGCGACCTGAGATTCACGCTTCAACCGTTCGCGCAGTTCCGCGACTGTTTTAATGACTTCCATCGTTTAGGACCAAGACGAGACGGTGTTCAGCCGGAAGGTTGCCCCACCCGCTTTCTTATTTCTCGCCTGTGCCCCGCCTCCTTTTTTTATTCTCCGCGGCTGAAAAATTCGCGCGGCCCGCGCATTTCATAAATCCGGCGCAACAATAAATCAAAGTCATCAGCAACATCAACAAAATTCAGATGGTCGCTGTTGACGATCAGCAACGGAGCGGCCGAAAACTGATAGAAATACGTTCGGTAAGCTTCAGCCAGTCGCACTAGATACTGCTCGGAGATATTGCGTTCGTACGCGACCCCCCGCCGATGCACCCGTTCAATGAGCTTCTCAGCCGAAGCTTCCAGATAAATCACCAGATCCGGCGTGGGCGCTTGCGGCATCAAATGCGCGTAGATTTGCTGATACAGGTGCAGTTCGTCATCGGACAGCGTCAGGCTGGCGAATAATGGGTCTTTGTCGAGGATAAAATCAGCGACGGTCCCGCCATCGAACAGGTCGACCTGTTTAAGTCCGCCGACCTGTTGCACGCGCTGGAACAGAAAAAACAACTGCGTTGCCAGTGCATGGCGCCGCTGGTCTTCGTAAAAGCGCGGCAGAAACGGATTCGCATTCGGATCTTCGAGCAGCAGCGACTTGCCAAGCTGCGCTGATAGCTGGCGCGCAAGGCTGGTCTTGCCGGCCCCTATCGGTCCCTCCACTACGATGTAGCGATATTTGTCAGGCGCCATTTAGTTTTACTACGCCGCTGCGATCGACCCGCGCGAGTAGCTGTGGCAATGGAGGCCGTCCGGGCAGTTCAGCGTCCGGAGCGATTTCCGCCAGCGGCAATAGCACGAAGGCCCGCTCGTGCATGCGCGGATGCGGCAGAATCAGTCCCTCCTCATGGAGCACCAACGTGCCGTACAGCAACAAATCGAGGTCCAGCGTGCGCGGCGCATTGCGCTTCGAGCGCCGGCGTCCGTGCCGGTTTTCGATGGTATGCAGCGCATCGAGCAGTTGATGCGGCGACAATTGTGAATGCACTTTGGCCACAGCATTGATGAAGTCAGGCTGGTCGGCATAGCCGACGGGGGCACTGCGATACAAAGAAGACACTGCGAGCAACCGTGTGCGTTCGATCGCACCCAGTTCCAGAATGGCTTGACTGACCTGCTGCAGAGGATTTTCCAGATTGGCGCCCAGCCCGACAAAAGCCTCCGCCATGCGCGCGATCATTCGGAACCGGTGGTAGCGGCTCCGGGCGGTGACTTGGCGCTCGCTGGCTTGCGGCGACGCCTGCGCCGCCGTGGACCGCTATCGGGCAACAGCATCTGCTTGCGGATTTCTTCATCGGCTTTCTGGAAGTTTTCCCACCATTCCGCGATTTCGGCATCGACTTCACCGCTATCACAGCGCAGGACCAGAAAATCGTACGCGGCCCGAAAGCGCGGATGTGCAAGCACGCTGTACGGGCGGCGTCCGGAGCGGCCAAGGAAGCGGGGCTGCAGCGCCCAGATATCTTTCATGTCGGCACCGAAGC
>DATMZQ010000227.1:0-5671 GCA_035573615.1 Burkholderiales bacterium
GTCCTATTTGCCGGATTGTTCAGATTCGTCTTTCAGAGGTTAGCCTGGCGACTCTCCGCCGTCAGGCCCGTAAAACATGACCCAGGTGCAGAAATCGCCCGAGAAGTCTTCAAAGCGGTGTTCGGTGCGAGCCGGTACGAACAGCATGTCGCCAACCTTGCACATATGGCGCTCGCGGCCGCTGCGGAACCACCCCGAACCACGCGCGACTATGTATAGCTCGTCGCGCGCATGTGGCGTTTGCAAATCCTCGGCCGCGGGGCAATACATCTTGACTTGCAGGGTACCGTGCTCGAACACGACTGCCGATGGGATGCCTGCGCGAATATTGGCTACGGCGCCAAGCGCGTCAGCAATGCTTGCCGCGCGCCTGTTTGCGGATGCTGTGAAATTCTTTTCCGGCTTCATGAGTCGGCTTATTTCCCCGTAAGCTGTTTCCACCGGAAGCAGTCTACGGTGTGATCGTTGACCATGCCGACGGCCTGCATGAAAGCATACATGATGGTGCTGCCGACGAATTTGAAACCACGGCGCTTGAGGTCTTTGCTCATGGCGTCGGACTGAGCCGAAAACGCTGGCACCTGCCGGGCAGAGGTCCACGCATTGCGTTGCGCCTTGCCTTGAACAAATTGCCAAAGGTACGCATCCAAGCTCTGGAATTCAGCCTGCACTGCCAGGCAGGCCCGCGCATTGGCGACTGCAGATTCAACCTTCAGCCGGTTGCGCACGATGCCCGGATTCTGCAGCAGACGTTCGATCCGGCCCTGATCGTATTTCGCTATCTTGCGGGGATCGAAACCGGAGAATGCAACACGATAGTTTTCGCGTTTGTTCAGGATAGTGGACCAGGACAAGCCGGCTTGAGCGCCTTCGAGGATCATAAATTCGAACAATGTCGTGTCATCGTGCTGAGGCACACCCCATTCGCGATCATGGTATTCGAGATAGTTCGGGGTGCCGCCGGTGGCCCAATGGCACCGCTGCATGGTTGCCTGCGATCTCATGCCAGTCGCGATCAGCTGCCCCGTGATCAGACTCGGGCCGGCATGCGGCGGCGCCATTCGTGGATCGCGAGCCCGGTCCCGACCAGATAGGCCGCTGCAATTGCGATCAGTTGTGCATCGCCAACCGGTTTTCCGTATAACAGGCTACCCAGCGCACAGGCCACCGCGGCATGGCTCAATAGCATGATTGCCTGGCTCGCATAAGCCGACAGGGATGGTTTTTCGCCCTTCTTGTAAAGGGCGATGCCGCGCAAGCCGGTCAGGGCAGTCGATAACAGCTGCACGGTCAATCCCACGGCGGCAAGGATCGCGACGCCGGCAGCCGGTTTAGCCCATTCCGGAGCAATCGCCGATAGCGCTGGTATCAGTAGATAAGCCGCCGCAAAATAAAATGTTAAAAGGACGAGCACGCCGAAACCAAGCAGGAAATTGATACGCGCAAACACGTGTGTTGATACTCCGGACAAGGCGGGATGCTCATGAGACCAAAGCCACAGGGCTACGTCAATTGAAGTCGGAGGCTGATTTTCCAGACGACACCGTAACCTTTACCGGAAAGCACCGCAGAAATTGCAACCACGGGGCTTCTCTGGAGCAGGAATCAAGCGCTTAGTGCGTTATACCGGCAATGGCACGTGGATTGCGTCAGGCCTCAGTTCCAAACCAAACCACACAAAGGAGACTGAACATGGCCAGTTCCAAAGCCCCGGCGAAGTCCGGGCGGCAGGATGCGACGCAAATTCTTGCCGCTGACCACAAGAAGGTCAGCAAAATTTTTGCAGAATTCGAAAAAATAAAGGACCGCGACAGCGAAGGCAAGCAGCAACTTGTGAAGAAGGCTTGTGACGAGCTAACCGTTCACGCGCAGGTGGAGGAAGAGATTTTTTATCCGGCCCTGCATGAAGCACTGAAGGAAAGCGACCAGGACCTGGTTGACGAAGCGGAAGTGGAGCATGCGTCCATCAAACAGCTGATTGAAACATTGAAGACGTGCGATCCAGAGGATCGCCATTACGACGCCAGCGTCATGGTCCTTTCGGAATACGTGAAGCACCATGTGAAGGAAGAGCAAGACGAGATCTTTCCCAAGGCGCGCAAGGCCAAGGACCTCGACTTGAAACAAATGGGCGAAGAGATCATGGCCCGCAAGATGCAGTTGATGGAGGAACACGGCATGGAGATGGAAGACATGCCGGCCTCAAGGAAGCGGCAACCCGCATCCCAACGACACGCGTGAGATGCCCGCTGTTTCGCAAGCGATGTGCCCCCGGCGCCAGCGGGGTCGGGGAAATATGCAGCCCGGCACGGCCGTTTCCGAAAAAGAATCGGCCGTGCAATCGGCGCGCAAGGTCGGCCTGCGCTATGTAACCGACGCGAAACCGGGAATCCGGCGGGAACGTCTGCGCGGGCGCTTCCGCTATATCGATCCGTCAGGGAGAACAATCAAAGACCAAACGACGCTGGCCCGCATTAAAGCGCTGGTCATTCCGCCCGCGTGGAGCGAGGTCTGGATTTGCTCTGATCCCAATGGCCACATGCAGGTTACCGCGCGTGATGCGAGAGGTCGCAAGCAGTACCGTTACCATGCGCTCTGGCGCAAAGCCCGGGACGAGAATAAATACGAACATCTCTTATCGTTTGCGAATGCGTTGCCGGCGATTCGCCGCCAGGTCGACAAGGATCTAGCCCGGCCGGGCCTGCCACGCGCAAAGATTCTGGCGACCATAGTGCGATTGCTCGAAACGACGATGATGCGTGTGGGCAACGAAGAATACGCGCGCAGCAACGGGTCCTTTGGACTCACCACGCTTCGCGACAAGCATGTGCAGATCCACGGTCGCCGTCTTCAGTTCCAGTTCCGCGGCAAGAGCGGTGTGCAGCATTTTGTCGAGCTGAACGACCGTCGGCTGGCACGCATCGTTCGTCGTTGCCGGGATTTACCCGGGTACGAGTTATTCCAGTATCTGGATGAGGAAGGAAATTGCCGGACGATAGATTCGGGGGACGTCAACGACTATCTGCGCGAAATTTCGGGGTGCGACTATACGGCGAAGGATTTCCGCACTTGGGCCGGTACGCTGCTCGCCGCGATGGCGTTACGCGAATTCGAGACGTTCGATTCGCATGCGCAGGCCAAGAAAAACATGATCAGGGCGATTGAATCCGTGGCGGAAAAGCTCGGCAATACGCCGGCCGTCTGCCGCAAGTGCTACATTCACCCTGCCATCATGGAGTCATACCTGGAGGGCTCGATGCTTGAAACCTTGAAGCATCGGGCGGAAGAGAAATTGGTGCATGAGCTGCAAGATCTGAATGCGGAGGAGGCGGCAGTGCTTGCGCTATTGCAACAGCGATTGCAACGGGAGCAACGGAAACCGGCCAGCAGGCGGCACACCGGCGCGAAGACGCAGCCAGCCCGGCGACCGGCGCGCGTGGCAGAGCGTCGGCTTCAATCGCCAATATAGTTGGATACCTCTATCAGGTTCAGGTCCGGATCGCGAAAGTACACTGAAAGCAGCGTCCCGACCGCCCCGGTACGCTTTACCGGCCCCTCGATCAGCGCTACGCCATGGGCCTGCAGATGCGCTGTTACCTGCTGCATGGGCACCGAGGTAATCAGGCAGAAATCACCTGACCCGGGCTTTGGACAGTCCGCTTTCGGCTCGAATTCCTTTCCTTGCTGATGCAGGTTTATTTTCTGCGAGCCAAATGCCAGGGCCTTGCGACCTGCGCCGAAATTTACGATTTTCATGCCTAACGTGCCCGCATAAAAGGCGCAGGTATTATCGATATCCCGTACTGTCAGCACCAGATGGTCGATCCGATCTATTTCCATGATGTTCTCCGAGCCGGAGCAAAGCGCCAGTGCCGGCAATGATAGCTGCATTGAGGTAAGCTGGCTTCGCGGGCGCAGTGATATCCGGCCTGCGATTACAGACGGGAGGATCGAATGAATTCATCCTGGACAAGACGCGACTTTCTGATTGGCGCTGGTGCAGCGCTGGCCGCAACGCAGGCAATCGATCATTTCGATCCGTGCTGTGCAATGGCGGCGGATTCGAATACGGCAGAGGACGAACTATTCGAATTGAAGCCGGTTGCGGATGGAATTTATGCGGCGATTGCAGCGCCGCGCTACAAGGTCAACTGCAATGCCGCGGTAATCGTGACCAATGACGGCGTCGTGGTGGTGGACTCGCACTCCAAGCCGTCCGCTGCTTTTGCGCTCTATCGAGAAATTCAGTCAGTCACCAGACAACCGATCAAGCGCATTATCAATACCCATTTCCACTGGGATCACTGGCAGGGCAATCAGGTTTACGCACAGGCCTTCCCAGGACTGGAAATTATTACGTCTGAACGGACCCGTGACAACCTGACACGGCCGGGCGCAGGTTCCGGCGGTGTGCCCTATATCGAGAAGCAGCTCGAGCTCGTCCCGAAGGAAATTGAAAAGCTCGGCAACGAACTCGCATCGGCTACCGATCCCGCGCAGGTCATGCGGCTCAGGGCGAACCTGAGGCAAACCGAGGCCTATCTTGAGGAACTTCGGCAGCTAAAGCCGGCGTTGCCTACCCGCACATTCGATCAGACCGTCAGCCTCAACGTTGGCGAACGTGAAATCCAGATCCTGTTGCTCGGACGTGGCCATACCGATGGCGACGTTTTCATCCACCTCCCAAAAGAAAAAGTGGTTGCGACTGGCGACGCGCTGATTGACTGGATGCCGTTCATGAACGACGGTTATCCGGAGGACTGGGTCCGCACCCTCGACGCATTGGAAAAATTTGAATTCACGAAAATTATTCCGGGCCATGGCGGGGTGATGCCCCGGGACCACCTGACATTCTTTCGCAGCTACCTGACCGATCTGGTGGCCGCTATCAAGAAAGCTCATGGAGATGGTGCAACGCTCGACGAAATGAAACGCTCACTGCCCGATCAGTTGGCGACCAAGTACGAAGCCGGCATGTCCAAGCATCCTCTTGGCCAGTATCGCGACCGTATCGGTTTGAACATCGAAGTCGCTTACAACAAGGTCATCAAGAAAGCCTGATAACCAAGGCTGGACAAGATGCAGGTTGATGCAAAGCGCCAGCCGCGGGAGTGTGGCGTTCGGCGCCCGTGCGGCTCCCTCAATGAGGGCTTCCCCAAACCCCACAGGAACGTTTGCCGCCGCAGGCAGTCTGCTTTGACAGTACTTTCCGCAAATTGATGCGCATGGATTTGGTCATCGTGCGTCCGGAAGGGCTGTACTGTCCACCGGGCGATTTTCATATCGATCCCTGGCGGCCGGTTGAGCGGGCCGTCATTACGCATGCGCACGGCGACCATGCGCGCCCGGGCAGCGCGAAATATTTAGCGACCGACGATAGTGCTTGCGTATTGCGCAAACGTCTCGGTGATGCCGCCCTGGATGTCGCTCCCTATGGCGACAGTTTCAACCTGAACGGCGTCAAAGTGTCGTTCCACCCGGCCGGCCATGTGCTCGGATCGGCCCAGGTACGAATCGAATACGGCGGCGAAGTCTGGGTCGTCTCCGGGGACTATAAGCTTGAGGGCGATACCACCTGCCTGGCATTCGAGCCGGTGCGCTGCCATACCTTCGTTACCGAATCAACCTTCGGACTGCCGATCTATCGCTGGATGCCGCAGAGGCAGATCTT
>DATMZQ010000228.1:0-5183 GCA_035573615.1 Burkholderiales bacterium
AAGGAAGTTGCTGAACGCGTTCCAGCCAGCCTGGTCGTTTTCAAACCTCTTGCACGATGCCAGGCGGCGACCTCGCCGTACGGCGGCGGTTGCCTGATCATTGGATACGGAAAGCAATAGTTTTGACGACATGGCGCTATAGCTTGAGCTTGCCAATCACGTCGTACACCGGCGTCAATACCGAGAACAGGATCAGCCCCAGCATGCCGCCAAGCACCAGCGTGAGCGTAGGTTCCAATAACCGCAACGCTTTATCCACCGAATCGCGGACATCACGATTGTAAAAGTAAGTTACGTTCATTAGTGCGGTATCAAGCGCACCGGTGCTTTCCCCAACCCGGAGCATGCGAATTACGAGCGGCGGAAACATGCCGAGATTTTGAAAAGCTTCCGACATGCTTTCGCCAGAATTTATCTGTTGACCGGCGCGCTGCAGGCCGTCTGCGACAACCCGGTTGCCCACAATATCTTCGCTGGTTTTGACCGCGTCCAGCACGGTAATGCCGGAACGGTACATCAGCGCGAAGAAATTGGCGAAGCGCGCAAGAATGATTTTTTGCAGTATTTCACCTGTAATCGGCAAGCGCAGGAGAGCGTAGTCAAAGAGGTAGCGGGCGCGAGGCCTGGTACGAACCATGAACGTGATGACAACGGCCGCTACAACGGGGAGGAACAAAAGCAGCGGCCACCATTGCTCCGTAAAGTTCGACATCCATATAAGAGCGCGTGTCTGGATTGGCAATTCCAGCCCCATTGTTTTCAAAAGTTGCGTGACTTGCGGTACCAGATACAACAATAAAAATATCATCACGCTTGTCACGACCACGAATACTAAAGAGGGATAGACCAGCAGCCTTCTCGTCTGGGAAACCAACTCATCCTGCCATTTCAGGGTGCCGCCGAGGTTCTCGAATACTTCGGGCAACGTCCCGGAAAGTTCGCCCGCCCGGATCAAGCTTACAAAGACCCCATTGAACACCCGCGGAAAGCCTTCCAGTGCTTGTGACAAGGTCTTGCCACCCTCGATATCTTCGAGTACCGAGGTCAGGATTTCGCGGAATCGGGGATTTTCCATTCCGCCTCGCAAATCCCTCAAACCATCGAGCAACGGTATCCCGGCGCGGGAGACTTGTTCGAGATCGAAACAAAACGTAATCAGGTCCTGGCGCGTGACGCTCCCGCGGGCGATGGATGGCCCCCCTTGCCTGCGCACCGCCTTGGCAATGATGAGATCCAGGCCCATCTTTTTGAGGCGCAACTCAAGATCAACCTCGTTCGCGGCATCAAGTTTGCCGCGTGCCGGGCGTCCTGTTCGATCGATTGCCTTGTACTGGTATGCTGCCATGGGTGCCTATGCCTGTGCCGTTTCCTCGCTATCGCGCGCGACCTGTCAGATCAATGGCGCGCGCGACTTCCGCGAGGCTTGTGGAGCCCTCCACTACGCGCGCGATGCCCTCTTCAGCCAGAGAACGAAAGTTTTTAGCCAAAGCAGCTTCACGCATTTCTCTGGGGCTTGCGCGCCGTGCGACCAGTTCGTCCAGGTCCGCGTCCATGTGCAAAATCTCCATGACCGTGGTACGCCCGCGATATCCGCGGTTGTTGCAACGACTGCATCCGACTGGCCGGTAGACCTTAAACTCGCTGTCCACTTCGCGGTCCAGAAGTTTTCGCTCGTCTACAGACGGCGTATACGCCTCCTTGCAATGAATACACAACACGCGGACCAATCGCTGCGCAATGATGCCAATGATGTTGCCGGCCATGATGTCCGGCGCGATGCCGATATCCAGCAATCGTGGGAAGGCGCCCAATGCAGAATTGGTGTGGAGCGTGGTAAAAACCTGGTGTCCCGTCATGGCGGCGCGAAATGCCATCTCCGCAGTTTCACGATCGCGAACTTCCCCGACCAGAATAATGTCGGGGTCCTGGCGCATGATCGATCGGATACCATTTGCGAAATCGATCTTTGCCATCTCCGACACTGACGTCTGTCGCATCATTGCAACCGGATATTCGACCGGGTCCTCGAGCGTCATGATGTTGACCGACTCAACATTGAGCTTGGCAAGCAATGAATACAGGGTTGTTGTTTTGCCGCTCCCGGTCGGTCCAGTGAGTACCAGGATGCCTTCTGGGCGGGCAAGCATCAGGTTGAGTTTCGACATTACCGGCTTGGTTAACTTCATCTGGTCCAGGCTGATAATCGATTTTTCACGATCCAGTACGCGCAGCACAATGTTTTCACCCCAGATGGTCGGCTGCGACGATACTCGGAAATCGACTGGCCGGCCGTTCAAATTGAGTGAAAGACGCCCGTCTTGCGGCGCGCGCGTCTCAGCAATGTTCATTCCGCTTATGACTTTTATTCGTACGGCAATGCCTGGCCAATAGTTCTTGTGCAGACTGCGGATTTGTTCCAGGACGCCGTCGATGCGATAGCGAATGCGCAAAAAAGCGAATTCGGGTTCGAAGTGGATGTCGGACGAGCCTCGCTTCACGGCATCTACCAACAAGGAACCGACCAAACGCACGATCGGCTGGGTGTACTCGTCCTGACCACCTTGTTGCAGACTTTGATAGTCGATTTCGCCGGTTTCTATTTCTCTCAGGATGCCGTCAACGGAAAGCTCATGCCCATAGAACTGGTCGATAAACTCGTCGAGTTGCGCCTGTCCTGCAAGCACTGTCTTCATCTGGATGTTGTGCCCAATCGTTGCGCGCAACTGGTCCAGGGCAACTACATTGAAGACTTCAGTGATTGCGACCATCAGAATATTTTGCTCAGCGTCATAGGCAATGGGCAGCAGGCGGTGGCGACGTGCAAATTCCTGCGGGACGAGTTTTAGAGCTTCTGCATCTACCAAAACCTGGGAAAGATCGATGCTTTCCTGACCAATTGTCCGCGCCATGATGTCGCGGATTACAGCTTCCGTAACAAAGCCCAGCCTCACGAGCAGGCGCCCGATAGGCATGTTTTGCGCCTTCTGCTCGGTAAGCGCGATGCGCAACTGGTCTTGTGTAATAAGGCCCTGTTGAACCAGCAACTCGCCCAAACGAAGCTTTTTGCGCTGCTCGGACATCGCGCTAGATCACTGCTCTATACGGGTGGACAGCTGGCCGACGCGCTGAATAACCAGGCTTTGATCGAAATTGGCATGGCCTTTTTTGAATGACAGGTCAAGGGCCTTGCGGTAGTAATCAAGCGCAAGGCGATTCTGCCCGATGTGTTCAAGGCCGATGGCGAGATTGAATGCAAAATCGGGATTGTCCTGTTGCATTTGGAACGCCTGATAGTAGGCCTGTTGCGCGGCAGGCCACTGGCCCTGCTCGGCATACAAATTACCAAGCGAAAAGTAAAGGAAAGCGGACGGATCACGCGCGATCAATTGCTTGAGCCGCGCCTCGCTGGCCTGCACATCCGCACTCCCGATAATTGAAATGAGCCCCGCTTGCGCATAAGAATTGCGCGGGTCAAGGTCCAAAACTGACTGGTAGTAGCGGCTGGCGTCATCAGTGCGACTATCAGTCAAAGCAATCGAGGCCAATCCGAGCAGTGCATCAATATTGCGCGGATCGGCTTGCAGCACCTGCCCGTACAGTTCTTTGGCACGCGAAATGTCCCCGCGCTGCAAAGTCTCATATGCCTGCATGAGCGTGGGACTCACGGGTGTTATACCGGCGGCGTCGCGGTGCACCGAAATGTCGCCCGAGGATTTCGACCGGCTCGCCGGAATTACAACTGTCTCAATGGTGTCGCTCGCATCGGCAAGCGCAACGGGCTCAATATTCCCCTGTCGCGACATTGGCGGCGCAGCGGCAAGAGTGGGTGCAGCCTGTTTCGCCGCTCCTGTTCTGGCATACCGCTTTTCGGCTCGAAGCCCGGCAGAATCGCGTGATAGCGCCGCGGATGCGGTTGAGGGCTCAGCGCCTGGCGGCGCGGCATCGCTTTCAGGAACCGTGGCGACCTTTTGTGCTCTTGCCCCGTCATCAGTCGGCCCTGCGCCCGGCATTCCGCTTATTTTTGCGCTGGCGGACAAAGGCGGTGCATTTGCAACCGGAACCTGCGGCGCAGGTGCAGCTGCAAACGGAGCAGGGGCCGCATTGCGAAACGGCCTGTTTAGCTGCATATAGACATAAGCCGCGTAGCCCACGGCAAATAACAAGGCAACGCCGATAAACGTCACCATGTAGTGTTCGCGCGCGTAATCGACCGGGTCGAAAGCCGGCACCCTTCCGGCTTGCACTACCGTTGCCGCTTGTGCCGGCGATGACGCGGGTTCGGCATTGGAAGGATGCAAACCCGCCGAGGTCGGTTCAAGCGCCAACTCTTGGGCAACGGCCAGGGCGTCGGCCGAATCTTCCGTGTCGCCTTCTGCGCGGCTTTTAGCAGCTTTCTGCAGCGCTTGTAGCAACAAGCTCATGGTGTTTTGCCGGTGGGATCGATTACCGGCAAGAAACGGCGGAAAAACTTGAGCTCATCACTATCCAGCGACGGGTTGCTGATGACTGTGGGCTTGATAAAGATGATCAGTTCAGTTTTCAGGACCGCCTCATCGCGGAAACTGAATATATCGCCAACCGGGGAGGGTAGTTTCCCGAGTCCAGGAACGGCATCGCGATCACGGCGCACGCTGTCCTGCATCAGTCCGCCAAGAATAATGGTCTGGCCGCTGGTGGCTTGCAGGACGGATTCCATTTCTCGCGTCAGGATCTCCGGAACCAGGTTTGCTATCGGATTAGTTAACTGAACGCCCTTGCTGTCGACTTGCAGCGAGGGATTGGGATCAGAAACAAACCGGGTCACGCGCGAAATTGTCGGCCGCACGGTTAGATTTACTGTTCCGTGCTCGGTTATCTGAGGCAAGACCGACATGATCAACCCTACCGGCACGGTCTTGGCGGTTGAGGTGAATGTGGTAGTAGAAACCGTTTGATTGGTATTGGTTTGGGCTTCGATAAAGAAGTAGACGACGTTGTTGACCACTTTCAGTAGCGCCGCCTGATTATTCAGCGCCATCAACTTGGGGCTTGAAAGTATACGTGTATTGCCAAATTGCTCGAGCAGTCGCACAGTTGCCGAAACGTTACCGACGCTCGAGTTGGGATTGGTGTAGCCGACCGTCAGACCGTTCGGCGCGCCCGTCGGAGGAGCGCCAAGCAGCTGCTGCGTGAAGGACATTCCA
>DATMZQ010000229.1:0-3733 GCA_035573615.1 Burkholderiales bacterium
AGCGGCTGGTCGCCGAGCTCAAACGCGCGCTGCCGGCCGCGGTACGTGCCGCGATCACCGATAAGACATCCGATCCAGCGGTGTTCCGCAACGACAGTCGTCTATAATTTCCCGCCTAGTTTTTGCCGCTGAAAAATGGAACTTGCAAAGAGCTTTGAGCCGACCGACATCGAGCGGCGCTGGTATCCGGTCTGGGAATCGCGCGGCTACTTCGAGGCAGGAAAGGACGAGGGGAGGGCGCCATACTGCATTCAGCTTCCGCCCCCCAATGTCACCGGCACCCTGCACATGGGTCATGCTTTCCAGCAGACGCTCATGGATGCCTTGATCCGTTATCACCGCATGCGGGGCTTCGCCACCAACTGGGTCATTGGAACGGATCACGCCGGCATCGCGACTCAAATCGTGGTCGAGCGCCAACTGGAGATCGAGGGCAAGACCCGGCACGATCTCGGGCGGGAAAAATTCGTCGAACGCGTCTGGGAATGGAAACAGCAATCGGGTTCCACGATTACCCGTCAAATGCGCCGGCTCGGTGCTTCGGGCAACTGGACCTATGCCGACACCGAGGGGCAGAAGGGCGGCTACTTCACGATGGACGCGAAGATGTCGCGCGCGGTCATCGAAGTATTTGTGCGTATGCACGAGGAAGGGCTGATCTACCGCGGCAAGCGGCTGGTGAATTGGGACCCCGTCCTGGGCACGGCAGTCTCCGACCTGGAAGTCGACAGCGAAGAGGAAGACGGCCGAATCTGGGAAATCCGCTATCCGCTCGCGCAAGGCAACGGAGGTTTGGTCGTCGCCACCACGCGGCCGGAAACCATGCTTGGCGATGTCGCCGTCGCAGTTCATCCAGTAGATGAGCGTTATCGAAAGCTGGTGGGAAAACAACTGCAATTGCCGCTTGGCGGACGAACCATTCCGATCGTCGCCGACGAATACGTCGATCCGGAATTCGGCACCGGTTGCGTAAAGATTACGCCAGCGCACGATTTCAATGACTACGCCATCGGCACCCGGCACGGGCTTCCCCTGATCAACATCATGACGCTGGATGCCAGAATCAATGACCAGGCGCCGGCCGCGTACCGCGGGCTCGACAGATTCGAAGCCCGCAAGCGCGTCCTCGCGGATTTGCGCGCACTGGACCTTGTCGTTTCGGAAAAGCCGCACAAACTGAAGGTGCCGCGCTCTGGACGTACCGGCGTGATCGTCGAGCCGATGCTGACCGATCAGTGGTTCGTGAAAATGGAGGGGCTCGCGCAGCGTGGCTTGAAAGCGGTGGCGACGGGCGATATCAAGTTCTATCCGGAGCACTGGACCGCTACCTACAACCACTGGCTGGAAAACATTCAGGACTGGTGCATCTCCCGCCAGCTCTGGTGGGGCCATCAGATTCCCGCATGGTACGGCGAAGACGGCTCAATCCATGTCGGCCGCAATGAGGAAGAAGCGAAGAAACTCGCAGCCGCCAGGGGCTATACCGGCGCGCTCAAGCGCGATGAAGATGTGCTCGACACCTGGTTCTCCTCTGCGCTGGTGCCGTTCACCTCGCTCGGCTGGCCCGAAAAAACCCGCGACTTGGATTTGTTCCTGCCTTCATCGGTCCTGGTCACGGGGTTCGACATCATTTTCTTCTGGGTCGCGCGCATGATCATGATGACGCTGCAGTTCACCGGCAAAGTGCCTTTCCGTGACGTGTACATCAATGCCATCGTGCGCGACGCCGAGGGACAGAAGATGTCGAAATCGAAGGGCAATACCATCGATCCGCTGGACCTGATCGACGGTATCGCGCTCGAAGACCTGATTGCGAAGTCCACGGTCGGGCTACTGCGGGCCGAACACAAACAGAAGATCGAAAAGGCCATTCGCAAGAACTATCCGCAAGGCATTCCGGGTTACGGTGCCGACGCCATGCGCTTCACTTTCGCCTCGCTGGCGACGTTTGCGCGAACCCTGAACTTCGATCTGAACCGTTGCGAGGGCTACCGCAATTTCTGCAACAAACTGTGGAACGCCAGCCGGTTCGTGCTGATGAACTGCGAAGGCAAGGATTGCGGGCTGGAAGAACACACGGCCGAGCAATGTGGTCCGGGCGGTTATCTGGATTTTTCGCAGACTGACCGCTGGATTGTCAGCCTGCTGCAGAGAACCGAGGCGGAGGTGGAAAAGGGATTTGCCGGCTACCGCTTCGACAATGCCGCCAGTGCGATCTACAAGTTCGTCTGGGATGAGTACTGCGATTGGTATGTGGAAATCGCCAAAGTACAGATGCAGTCCGGCACTGAAGCACAACAACGCGCGACCCGGCGCACGCTGCTGCGAGTCCTTGAAGTGACGCTGCGTCTCGCACACCCGATCATTCCTTTTATCACCGAGGAACTGTGGCAGAAGGTCGCGCCGCTGGCCGGACGCCATCCCGGCGGGGACGTTTCGATCATGTTGCAGCCCTACCCGAAGTCACAACCCGCGAAAATCGATGAACAGTCGGAAGCCTGGGTCGCGCAACTCAAGGTGCTGGTGGAAGCGTGCAGGACGCTGCGGGGTGAAATGGGGATTTCCCCGGCACAGCGCGTCCCGCTGCTGGCAACCGGCAACGCATCGACCCTGGCTGCCTACTTTCCCTATATGCAAGCGCTGGCAAGGCTGGCCCAAACGACGGTTGTCGATGCCCTTCCTGACACCGACGCTCCGACCGCTTTGGCAGGCGAGACACGGCTAATGCTGGAAATCAAGATCGACGTGGCCGCCGAGATCGTCCGCATCGAGAAGGAGGTTTCCAGGCTGGAAAGTGAAATCGCCAAGGCGAGAGGCAAACTTTCCAACGCGGGATTCGTGCAGCGCGCACCGGCTGCCGTAGTCGCCCAGGAGCAGGAACGGCTGGCGTCTTTCGAGGCCATGGTCGAGAAACTGCACGAGCAACTCGCCAAGCTGAAACGAAAGGCGGCCTGACCCGGGTGTTGCGGCGCCTGACCGGCATGCCCGCACTGCGGGCATTCAAACATCGCAATTTCCGGTTGTTCTATACCGGTCAGGCGATTTCCCTGATAGGTACCTGGATACAGCAGATCGCCTTGGCCTGGCTGGTTTATCGCACCACCGGTTCCGGTTTCTTGCTGGGACTGGTGACGTTCTGTACGCAGATTCCCATGCTGATTTTCCTGCCATTCGCCGGTCTTCTGAGCGATCGACAGGATCGGCGCAAACTGATGATCACTGCGTACATCCTGGCAGCGGTGCAGGCATCGACGCTGGGCGTACTCACGCTCGTGGGTGACATCCGCATCTGGCAGATCCTGCTGCTGGGATTTCTCTATGGCGCGATCATGGCTTTCGAAACGCCGGCGCGGCAGTCTCTGATCAGCCAGATGGTGAACTCGCGCGCCGACCTGCCGAACGCGATTGCCCTGAATTCCGTACTGATGAACAGCGGACGTTTGATCGGCCCGTCCATCGCCGGCATGTTGCTGGTGTTCATCAGCGAAGGATGGTGTTTCCTGATCAATGCGCTGAGCTTTGCGGCGATCATCGCGTCGGTATCCATGATGCGGCTGGCGCCAAGAACTGCGCCGGCCATACGGGGATCACTCCTGCAGGACCTGCGCGCCGGGGCACGCTATGCCTGGCATACACGGCCGATCCGGCTGTTCCTGGCGCTCGTTGCATTGATCAGCCTGACGGCTTCGCCTTACACGGTACTGATGCCGATATTCGCGCGCGATGTGTTCGG
>DATMZQ010000230.1:0-20012 GCA_035573615.1 Burkholderiales bacterium
GCTTGCCTGGCCCCAAAGCCTCGCGCGCCAGAGTTACGTCTGCATCAAGCTCGCCGATATGGATGCCATCAGCGCGGACTGCCTGGGCAAGAGCGATGCTGTCATTGACAATGAACAGCGCATTGTGTGAACGGCACGAATCTGCAATCTCTTCGGCCTGGGCGCGGCGAAGTGAGTCAGGTATGGACTTGGCGCGATACTGTATCACTTGAGCCCCACCGCGTAGAGCAGCGCGCACTTTTTGGAATAATGCTATGGAGTCAGTCAGCTCCGGCGTTATCGCGTAGAGTCCGCTAACGGGCTTTTTCATCTTCCGGCTCTTCCTCGCGGGCCCAGAACAGTCGGTCAGGAACGAGTTGTCCCATGCCGGTTCTGTAAGCGTGCTTCAGCGTCTGCCAGGTATATTCCTGTGCGTCCCGAACCGCTTCGGGAACGCTTAGTCCATTTGCGATCGTCGCCGCGATCGCGGACGCAAGCGTGCATCCCGATCCATGGAATGTTCCTGCAAGACGTTGCCAGGAATCCGCTCGCACGACACCCTGCTGTTCGTAGAGCGTATTGACCACTTGTGGAGTATTTTCGTGCGTGCCAGTGATCAACACGTACTCACAGCCGAGACCAAGGATTCTGTTGGCACATTCTCCCAAGTCCGGATTATCTTCGTCATCTGCATCATCTTCTTGCATTAGGCGACGAGCTTCCAGACTGTTGGGTGTAATTAACGTGGTCTGCGGAATTAGAAGTTCGCGCATAGCCAAAATAAGTTCCTGTGACGCAAGTTCATCGCCTCTGCCGGATGCCAGGACCGGGTCCAGTACAAGAGGAATATCGGGGTAATCTGACACTACCTCCGCGATCGCAGCAACGGTATCTACACTGCCAAGCAATCCGATCTTGAACACTGCAACCGGCACATCTTCCAGCACGCATCGCGCCTGATCAGCCACCCACTCTGCATCTATGGGGAGCACGTCCTCGACTCCCATGGTGTCCTGGATGGTTACCGCGGTGACTACCGAGAGAGGATGGCATCCCATGCTCGACAGCGTGAGAACATCCGCTTGCATGCCGGCTCCGCCGCTCGGATCTGTACCGGAAAATACCAGAACAATGGGAGGCGAAGCGGGCACGGCGTTTAGGCGAAGGCAAATTCGAACTAAAATGGAAGTTTAACTGAAAGCTTTGATAGCCATGTCCGCAAGCGGGGAACAAACTTACAAGACTTTTATGTGCCTAATTTGCGGATTCATCTATGACGAAGCAGAAGGCCTCCCAGAGGAAGGTCTTCCTGCAGGAACCCGCTGGGAAGATGTTCCGGTCAATTGGGTCTGTCCGGAATGCGGTGCGCGCAAGGAAGACTTCGAACTGGTCGAAATCTGAATCAAGGGATGCATATGCGAATACTCCATACCATGTTGCGGGTCGGGGACTTGAAGCGATCCGTTGATTTCTACACCAACGTGCTCGGCATGCAGGTTCTACGGCAAAAGGACTATCCAGACGGGCGTTTCACGCTGGCGTTTGTCGGATATGGAACAGAAGATAAGAACTCCGTTCTCGAACTGACGCATAACTGGGATACGCCAAGATACGATTTGGGCAACGGCTATGGGCACATTGCGCTGGAAGTCAACGATGCCGCCAAGGCATGTGACGACGTCAGGCAGCGCGGTGGCAAAGTGACGCGTGAAGCAGGACCGATGAAACATGGAACTACCGTCATTGCGTTTGTGGAAGATCCTGACGGGTACAAGATAGAGTTCATACAACGGAAAGCTTAGGAAACGCGTGCATTCAGCTCGCGATCCGATTTGCGATATTCACGAAATCCCGCACTGCCAACGACTCTCCCCTGGCTGCCGGATCAATTTCGAGTTTGGCGAAATCCGATGCGTCCAATTTTCCCCTTAACGTATTGCGTAGCGTCTTGCGGCGTTGCCCAAATGCCCGCATGACGACATCGGCGAACACCTTTTCGTCGCGAGCGACATACGGCAAAACCGTGTGTGGGATCATGCGCACCACCGAGGACCAGACTTTTGGAGCCGGGCGAAAGGCGGTTGGTGACACATCGAACAAAGCATCAATTTGCCAGCGATATTGCAGCATCACCGACAGGCGACCATAGGCTGAAGAACCGGCTTGCGCACTCATCCGCTGAACGACTTCACGCTGCAGCATGAAATGTGCGTCGCGCACGCAGGACGCGTGGTCCGTTAAATGAAAAAGTAGTGGCGTAGAAATGTTGTAGGGCAGGTTGCCTACCACGCGCAAGTCGCGGCCGAATTGTGCCAAATCGATTTCTAGCGCGTCGACATCATGCACAGTCAACCGATTGACGGGATAGCGGTCCCGCAGTTGCTGCACGAGGTCGCGATCGATTTCAATGACATCGAGGTGCCCAACGCGTTCGAGCAACGGCACAGTCAACGCACCGAGGCCGGGACCGATCTCAATGAGCCGCTGCGCGGAGTTCGGACTGATCGCAGCCACCATCTGGCCCACTACCGCTCGATCTTCCAGGAAATGCTGCCCGAAACGCTTACGCGGCCTGTGCATGCTCGGAATTTTCCCAGACCGGTAGTGAACGGTAACGCAATTGATCCCTGCTGCGCGCGGAAGCGCGAGCTACTGCTCAGTGATTTTCCAGGCGCAATTCGACGTAAGCGCGATCCCGTTGCTGGCGTACCCATTCCTGGTAAGCCTCATCGGCCTTGCGCGTACGGATCGATTGCCTTGCCAGCACGCGCTGTCGCTCCTTTGACATGTCTTCGTTGCGCCGTTCAATTACCTGGATCAGGTGCCAACCGAAAGGGGTCTGCACCGGGTCACTGACCTGCCCCGGCTGCAGAGCATTCATGGCGCGCTCGAACTCGGGGACTGCGTCGCCCGGCGATAGCCATCCCAGATCTCCGCCGCGAGAGGCGGTAGCGTCCTCCGATTGCAAACGCGCCAGTTCTGCGAAACTCGTGTCGTTTTCGATTCGCTCCTTCAGATTGTTCAGGCGCTGTTTCGCTTCTGCCTCGGACACCACTTCGTTAAGCCGGATCAGAATGTGTCTCGCATGAGTCTGCTGGATAATTACTGGCGATTCGTTGCCACGCTTGTCTACAAGCTTGAGGATATGAAATCCATTGGCGCTGCGCAGTACCGGACTGACATCTCCAACGTTCATACTCTTCACTGATTCGACGAAAATCTGCGGCAAGCGCGACGCGGTTCGCCATCCCAAAGGGCCTCCGTCGAGTGCGTTCTGCGCATCTGACACTCCCGCCGAGACCTGCCGGAAATCGGCCCCACCCTTGATCTGATCGAGCGCTTTCTCGGCTATAACGCGCTTCGATTTGATTTGCTCCGGGCTGGCCTGCTCGGGAACCATGATCAAAATATGCGCAAGGCTATACTCCTCGTCCTTGCCGCTTTGGCTTTGTTCGTTTTTCAGGTAATTGTCAATTTCGGCGTCTGTGATCAGGATCTTGCTATCTACCTCCCGCTCCTTCAGCCGCGCAATCAGAATCTCGTTACGCAATTCCTCCCGGAATCGGTTGAAGTCGATACCCTCGGACTCCATCGTCTTTCGAAATTGCTCCGGCGACACCTTGTTCTCCTGCGCGATGCGCTCGATAGCACGTTGTAACTGGGTATCGTCCACGCGCAGCCCGGTTTCCTTGGCACTTTGCGCCAACACTTTTGAGGTCACCAGCCGATCGAGCAATTGGCGCTCCAGGACTTCGCGTGCCGGCAGCGGCGTACCCTGCCGCTTTAGCTGCATCAGCGCGACCTTTACCTGCTCGTCCAGGTCGAGTCGGGTGACGACCTCGCTGTTAACCACAGCCACGACGCGGTCCAAAGCAATCGCGTCATATTTCTTACGCTCCTCCTGCGCTGCGCCAACCGGAAGAGCGATGCATGCAATCAATACTGCGGCGTAAAGGCTTCTCTTCATCGTATGCAACGGGCACTGTAGCTAAATTCAAACCATCGACCAACAGCGGCAGAGCGAGGTCCACAAGTCAAAACGCTGGGAATGGATTGGATTCCGAAGTCCTCTGATCTGTGGTTTTCTGATAGCCGGTGATGTTTTGCCGCAATACCTCCAGGGGACTGGAACCGATCTGGGAGACACCCCTGAGCTCCAGCTGAAAGAACATTGCGTTAACGTATTCCTGAGTAGCGCTAACAAATCGATGCATGACAACACGTGCGGCCCAGCATCCGGCATTGTACTCGAGCCCCAACAATCCCTCGAGCAGGTTCCTGTCCTGCAAGCTGTAGTTATAACGCACCAACCCCGTCCAGCGCCCGCCGATCGGCCATTCTGTGGAAAAGTCAGCCTGCTCCAGCGAGCCTCGGGTGTAGCGGTAACCTAGGTTTACCATTTTGCCGAAATCGGGCCGGTAACGCAGTACCGCGTCGGTGCGCTGGGTCTGGCTCGCAACGGTGCTGTACTGCGTGTTGACGTCGGCGAACCAGTATTTTGTCATTTGGCCGGTTACTCCTGCCAGCACATCGGATCGCGATGAGTTGCGCACTTCTGGCGTCAGGGAGACTTCCTGCGGTTTGAAATAATAGCGTTGGCCCAGCATGAAACGCATCTGTTCATCGCCCGAACCCGGATCGATCAGGCGGCTGGTGACCGCAGCCGTTAGCTGATTTGCATCGTTGATGCGATCACCGCCGGAAAACTGGTTTTCGGTGAATATTTGCGTGAAATTAAGGTCGGCCTGCGCGGTATCGAATATCGGCAGTTGATCCTGTGGACGAAACGGAATGTAGACATAGTACAGCCGGGGCTCCAGAGTTTGTGAAAACGCCCGTCCCCATACCGTGGTATCGCGTTCGAAAGTCAGTCCGCTGTCCAGGCTGTAGATCGGCAAATTTCTGGTGGCATCGGGGGTAGTTGCATCCTGAAAGGAATAACTCGTCGTGCTGAAGCCGGCCTTGGGCGTTATATAAAAAAATGGCATCTGGATTGGCGCGCTGACAGATGGATACAAAATTTCCCGAGTGGCATTGAGCAAGGTTGGATGACTGAAGTGAACAAATTCCCCTTGCAATCCGAGGTCGAGGCGAATATCAGTCGATCGGTTCATGTTTAACGTTATCTGCGGCACCCTTGCGTAGGGCGGGACTACGGGAGCAAGTGGGTCCTGCAAAGTCTGGTAACGCTGAACACGCGTATTAACGTTCCACCACCCGCCATCGTAGAAAAGATCGCCTTCCCGATTCAGGTTAGTTTGTGACGTGGCAGCAATCTTGTCGCTCAAATCGGTGAAATAAGTGTCATCCGAAACGCCCTGTACATCTACTGCGCCCGAAAAGCCATTACCGAAATTTTGCTGGTGCTGCCATAAATATGCGTAACGGCTCTCGCCTTTCTGACGATCGTCAGGCAAGTACTCCGCGCGTGCTTCACCTTTAAGAGTCGGCTCCAAATAGCGGAAATCGCCGTTCATCAGCACGCCGCGCTTGGAAAGAATACGCGGCGAAATGGTTGCATCCTGATTCGGTGCGATATTCCAGTAGAACGGTTGGGTAAACTCGAAGCCACTGCTGCCCGTGCTGCCGATGGTCGGAGGCAGCAGTCCGGTCTTTCGGCGACCGCTCAACGAAAAATCCAGATAGGGGGAATACAGGATCGGGACGCCTTTGAAGACAACGGTCGCATTGCGTGCAACGCCAATATCGCTGATTCTATCCAACTCGAGCCGGTTGATGCGCATCAGCCAATCGTCATCTCCCACGTCGCAAGTGGTATACGTCGCCTTGTCGATGCGGGTCAGATTGGGATTTTCGGCGACCAGCCGGTCGGCATTCCCGCGGGCGCCGTACCGCGTCAGTTGGTACGTCGGCTTGTCTATATTGCCGCTTTCATAGTTCAGATCGTAGAACAGCAGTTCACCGGTGACGATGTCGCCTTCCTTTTCGAAGCGCACGTGCCCCGTAGCAGTCACCTGCTCTTCTGGAATATTCAGATGCACCTGATCCGAAAATACCGCGGTACCGCGCTTGCGAACGCGCACGTTTCCGCTCGCATCAAGCTCTTGTTCCTGGTTGCCTTCGATCTTGTCCGCCTCGATGAACAGCGTGGACGGTTCATCGCGTCCAAGGGAGTAGGGAATGAGATCGGGCTGCATGCGCAGCTTTAATCCGGGGTTTTCAGCGTGCACGTCCAAAGCGACATACAGGATCAACGACAGTACAGCAGATGTGATGCGTGAATGGTGCATGCGACCTGTTGATCCAGACGAGGTGCTAAAATCTCATAAATTATCCTTCAAGGCAACGCAGCATCTTGGATCGTTACGCGCTTGTTCAGGACTGGTTGAGCCGGCAGTTTGAGGGACAGAGCTTTTCTCTTGATCCGGCTTCGTCGGATGCAAGCTTCAGGCGCTACTTCCGAGTTACTTTGCGCGACGCAACGTTCATCGTCATGGACGCCCCGCCCGATCGCGAAGACTGCCGTCCCTTCCTACGCGTAGCAAGGCTCATGTCCTCAGCTGGCCTGCATGTCCCGGCCATTCTTGCGCAGGATCTAGAGCTGGGCTTTCTATTATTGTCTGACCTGGGTTCGACGACGTATCTCGCTGCGCTCAGCAATGGCAATGCAGATGAGTTGTACCGCGATGCAACGGATGCCTTGATTCTGTGGCAGCGCGCAAGCGTCGAAGGCGTGCTGCCGCTCTATGACGAAGCCTTGTTGCAGCGAGAACTGGATCTATTTCCGGAGTGGTATCTGCGCCGTCACCTTGGTCTGGAACTCGATGCGCAGCAAAAGCGGTCTCTTGCCGGCGTCTTCAAGCTCATAATCGCCAACAATATAAGCCAACCGAGGAGCTACGTTCATCGGGATTACATGCCACGCAACCTGATGTTGAGCACGCCGAATCCGGGCGTACTGGATTTTCAGGATGCGGTTTACGGGCCAATCACCTATGACGTAGCTTCACTGTTCAAGGACGCGTTCATTAGCTGGGACGAAGGACGCGTCATCGATTGGACCATCCGTTACTGGGAGCGCGCGCGATCCGCAGGCTTACCGGTCAGAAGCGATTTTGGCGAGTTCTACCGGGATTGCGAATGGATGGGACTGCAGCGTCACCTGAAAGTACTCGGCATTTTCGCCCGCATCTGCCACCGCGACGGCAAGCCAGCTTATGTCAAGGATACCCCTCGCTTCGTCGCTTATGTGCGGGCAGTATGCGAGCGCTATGCGTCGTTGTCGCCTTTGCTTCGCCTGCTTGATCAAATAGCCGAGCGCGAGCCGGTATCTGGCCAGACTCGCTGAACATGTGACAGCGAGCGCCTCTTTCACCGCGATGATTCTTGCCGCCGGACGCGGGGAGCGCATGCGACCGCTTACCGATCGCATACCCAAGTGTTTGCTGAAGGTCGACGGCAAACCACTCATCTTCCGGCACCTGGAAAAGCTAGCAGAGGCGGGTTTTGGCACGGTGGTCATCAACCACGCGCATCTCGGTGCACAAATCGAGGAGGCCGTAGGAGATGGCCGCAGATGGAATATCCGGATCCGCTTTTCCCCGGAACCCCAGGCGCTGGAGACTGCGGGCGGCATTCTTAACGCCCTGCCATTGCTGCATGAACCGGTCTTTGCGGTCGTAAATGCGGACGTTTACAGCACTTATGATTATGGCAACCTCGTCTTGGGAATCGGGAGAATGCAAGCGACCACGCTTGCTCACCTGGTCCTGGTGCCCAATCCACCGCATCATCGTGATGGCGATTTTTCGCTGGAAGGCAACCAGGTGCGGATGGGCACGAAAGAACGGCTGACGTTCAGCGGCATAGGTGTCTATCGCGCGACCCTGTTTGATCAACTCGTGCCCGGGAGCAGGCATCCATTGGCTCCGCTACTCGTTAAGCAAATGGCTTTGGGCAGAATTAGCGGCGAATACTTCCGGGGCGAGTGGGACGATATTGGCACGCCTCAGCGTCTTGCCCAACTGGAGGCGAGACTGGCGCGCACGGCAGAGCACTAAAGCTCAGGCCCATACCAAACCGTATAATCCAGAGTTTTCTCCGTCCGCATTTTTTCCCCATGATTGATCCAGCTCTGTATGTCCGCCGCCGGGCCCAACTGGCCGCGCTGATGCAGGAAGGCGTAGCAGTAGTCCGCACTGCTCCGGAGCGGCCGCGTAATCGTGATTCATCTTTTCCATTTCGCTTTGACAGCTATTTCCATTACCTCACCGGTTTTCCGGAACCCGAAGCGGTTTTGGTGCTATTGGCAGAAAGTCCCGTGAAAAGCATTTTGTTCTGCCGTGACAAGGATACGGAGCGGGAAATATGGGACGGGTTTCGTTTTGGCCCCGACCAGGCGCGCGAAACGTTCGGATTTGATGAAGCGCATCCTATTACCAAGCTTGATGAATTATTGCCAAAACTGCTCGCAAATCGAAGCACCGTCTTCTGCGATGTCGGTGCGGATTCGAGTTGGGATGTGCAGATCATCGGATGGATCAATAAGGTGCGCGCTCAAGTCAGGGCCGGGGTCAGCGCACCAAGCGAGATTCGCGACATCCGCCGGTTCCTGGACGATATGCGGCTCATCAAGGATGAACACGAGATTGGAATCATGAGGCGTGCAGCCAACATCTCCTCGGAAGCGCACCGCCGCGCCATGCGCGCCACGCACGCCGGTTTGCATGAATACGAGCTGGAGGCTGAATTAATCCACGAATTTCGGCGCCAGGGCGCGCAAGCTCCGGCATATACACCGATAGTGGCCGGCGGAGGAAATTCCTGTGTCCTTCATTATGTGCAGAACGATGGCTTGCTCAAAGACGGAGATGTTGTGCTGATCGATGCAGGTTGTGAACTTGATGGCTACGCTTCCGATATCACGCGAACGTTTCCGGTGAGCGGTATATTCTCAGGACCACAACGCGATATCTACCAACTGGTACTGGCGGCGCAGGCAGCCGCGATAGCCCAAGTGAAGCCTGGAAATGATTGGGAAGCGCCGCACGATGCGGCCGTAAGAGTGCTGGCACGGGGCATGATTGACCTGGGGTTATGCAAAGGCACGACAGACAGTGTGATCGAATCGGGCGATTACCGGCGCTTCTATATGCATCGTACGGGACACTGGCTCGGTATGGATGTACACGATGCCGGAGACTACAAGCGCAATGGCGCCTGGCTTAAACTCCAGCCGGGCATGGTGCTGACTGTTGAGCCAGGCTGCTACGTGCGACCGGGGGACAATGTTCCGGAGCAGTTCTGGAACATCGGCGTGCGTATAGAGGATGATGCACTGGTCACTGAATTCGGCAGCGAAATTATTTCTTCGGCGGCGCCAAAGACTATCGAACAGATAGAGTCGTTGATGAACCACTGAACATGCGGCATGACTATGTGCAATCGAGTGCGGCACAGGCCATCCGGTTATGTTGTCCAAAACTGACTACGACATCGTAATTGTCGGCGGCGGTCCGGTTGGTGCAGGCGTCACCATTGCACTGCAGGCCAGTGGGTTCTCTGTGCTGTTGTTGGAATCGCGGATCGATAACAGCAACAGTGATGACCAGCGCACCTTGGCGCTGTCCTTTGGCAGTCGCCTGATTCTCGAGCGCCTCGGCCTGTGGTCGCAAATCGGGCCGGCTACGCCAATTCAATCCATTCACGTGTCCCAGCGAGGCGGATTCGGCCGCACATTGCTATTGGCGCAGGAGTTGGAATTGCCGGCATTGGGTTACGTCATTCGCTACTCCTTGCTGCAACAAACCGTTAATCGTGCGCTGAAATCACTGGCAGCGAACTTGATGACGGGTGCACAAGCTGTCAGCATGGACTCGACGAGCCAAGCGATTGAGATCGGTATTCAGACGCAGGGAAGCCGGCAAGCCATATCAGCCCGATTATTGGTCATTGCTGATGGTGGGGCCGGTCTGGGATTGCAGTCTGGCGCAACGACGAAAGTTCAGGAGTACGGGCAAGACGCCGTCGTGGGCCTGGTCGGAACATCACAACCGCACGCGAACCGAGCCTTTGAACGATTCACGCCAGATGGCCCGATCGCCTTGCTGCCTTTCCAGAATGGTTATGCGCTAGTGTGGACTGCGGCTCCGGAAACGGCGGATGCCTTGCTAGCTTTGCCAGCATCAACATTCCTCGATAAATTGCAATTACATTTCGGCGATCGTGCGGGCCGTTTCAGTTCGATTGCGGCACGTGCCCGGTTTCCGCTGACCTTGCGTTACGCCGCCGACCCCGTGATGCCGCGTGCAGTCATGCTGGGCAACGCAGCGCAGTCTCTGCACCCTATTGCTGGCCAGGGGTTCAATCTGGGTTTGCGCGACGCTTGGGAATTAAGTGAAGTGTTGCTGCTTCACGGAAAGGCTGATCCCGGATCCAGCGCCTGCTTGTCGCGTTATCGCGCCGGGCGGCGGCCCGACCGCTTGCGCAGCATCGGGCTAACCCATTCGCTGGTTAAGATTTTCTCCAATGATGTTTTGCCGCTGAGGGCCGCGCGCGGCGCGGCGCTGTCGCTGCTCGACCTGGTACCGTCCGGCAAACGCGCGTTCATGCAGCGCATGATATTTGGCGCTTTGCGTTAAACGACAAAGCCCGGCTTCCATCGCGCATTCTTTGCGCTAGAATGGCGGTCCAAATTTTTTCCCGTGGCGCCGAAATGCAGATCGGTCCGCATGCCCTCAGGAACAATCTGATCGTCGCGCCCATGGCCGGAGTAACCGATCGGCCATTCCGCCAGTTGTGCAAGGCAATGGGTGCCGGGATGGCGGTATCGGAAATGATCTCATCCAATGCGCAACTTCGCGATACCGTGAAATCCATGCGCCGCTCAAATCATGAGGGTGAAGCGGATCCGATTTCAGTGCAGATTGCCGGCGCAGATCCTGGCGCCATGGCGGAAGCTGCCCGCTATAACACGGACCGCGGCGCGCAGATCATCGACATCAACATGGGTTGCCCCGCCAAGAAAGTCTGCAACGTCGCGGCCGGATCCGCCTTGCTGCAAAACGAGCCGCTGGTCGGGAAAATCCTTGATGCCGTCGTGGCGGCCGTTAACATTCCGGTCACCCTGAAGATCCGCACCGGATGGAGTCCGCATAATCGAAATGCCGTTCGCGTTGCGCAAATCGCGCAGTCGGCCGGCGTGAAAGCATTATCGGTTCACGGCCGCACACGCGCTTGTGCTTTCCTTGGGCACGCGGAATACGAAACGATTGCCGAGGTAAAGTCGCGCGTTGCCATTCCAGTTATTGCTAATGGCGACATCGATTCGCCTGAAAAGGCCCGTGAAGTACTGCGGCTCACCGGTGCCGATGGTCTGATGATTGGCCGTGCAGCGCAGGGGCGGCCTTGGATTTTCCGCGAGATTCAGCACTACCTGATCAACGACAAACATCTGCCGCCGCCAGACATCGCGGAAATTAAAGAACTACTAGTGAACCATTTGCATGCCGTCTACGAACTGTACGGCGAACAAAGTGGCGTACGTGTCGCGCGCAAGCACATCGGCTGGTATGTCAAGGGGCTTGCTGGTGCATCGCTTTTCCGACAAAGCATGAACAAAATGGAAATGACGCATCAGCAACTCAATGCGGTGGAAGCCTTCCTCGACGGGCTGGCAACACGTGGAGACCGCCTGACTTATTCGGAGGAGGAACTGGCGGCATGATCAATGACAATGAAATAGCACGCTGCGTGCGCCGCGCGATGGATGGTTACTTCAAGGATCTGGAAGGCGAACGGCCTTGCGCAGTTTACGATATGGTCATGAACTCAGTTGAAAAGCCGCTGCTTGAAATCGTGCTCCACCGTGTATCGGGAAACCAGACGCAGGCTGCGCAGTTGCTTGGGATGAACCGTAACACTTTGCGTAAGAAGATGAAATATTACGGCATCAAGTAGCCCTTGATGCCGCTCCACCAAGCCGCCCGTGCATTCGCGACGGGCGGTTGATTTTTGGATTTCGTAAATGAACAGGCGAAAAGCATTAGTCAGTGTGTCAGACAAGAGCGGAGCGGCGGATTTTGCACGCTTCCTGCACGAGATTGGCATGGAGATCTTATCCACTGGTGGAACCGCCAAACTGCTGCGAGAGGCGAATGTGCCGGTTAGCGAAATTGGCGATTACACCGGGTTTCCGGAGATGCTGGACGGCCGGGTCAAGACTTTGCATCCGAAAGTGCACGCCGGCATTCTGGCGCGCCGCGACCTGCCGGAACATCTAAATGCCACAGCCCGCGCCGCGATCCCGCTTATCGATCTGGTAGTCGTAAACCTCTATCCGTTTGCGCAGACGGTCTCCAGGGCAGGATGTACCCTTGAGGAGGCCGTTGAAAATATCGACATCGGTGGTCCGACTATGGTGCGTGCCGCAGCTAAAAACTGGCAGCATGTGGCCATTGTTACGGATCCGGCGGACTATCCGGCGTTAATCGCGGAAATGAAATCGGCCAGTGGCGCAATCAGCGGCGAGACGCGATTCTGGCTGGCAAAGAAGGCTTTTTCGCACACGGCGGCATACGACGCGGCGATCAGTAACTATTTGACCGCCACAGATGCCAGCGGTGCCCGTGTCGAGTTTCCCGATCAGATTAATCTGAACTACGCCAAGGTTCAGGATTTGCGGTATGGAGAAAACCCGCATCAGCAGGCAGCGTTTTACCGCGAGCTAAAAAGGGTTCCAGGTGCGCTTAGCAACTACCGCCAGCTTCAGGGCAAGGAATTGTCTTTCAACAATATTGGCGACGCGGACGCGGCTTGGGAATGCGTCAAAACATTCGCGGAGCCAGCCTGCGTGATCGTCAAGCACGCGAATCCGTGCGGCGTGGCGGTGTCGGTCAATTGCCTTGAAGCGTATAGCCGCGCGTTCAAAACAGATCCCACATCCGCATTCGGCGGCATTATTGCGTTCAATCGGCAGATCGATGTGGAGACGGCTGAAGCACTGACACAGCAATTTATGGAAGTTCTGATTGCGCCAGGCATCGCGGATGATGCGGCCCGGGTACTAGCCAGGAAAACCAACGTACGGGTCCTCGAGATAGCGAGTGAAGCCGGTGCGAACCGATTCGACTTTAAGCGCGTTGGAGGCGGCATGCTCGTGCAAACGCCCGATACGATGAACGTACAATTGAACGATTTGCGTATCGTCACAAAAAAGCAACCGTCTTCCGGGCAGCTGGCAGACTTGATGTTTGCCTGGAGAGTTGCGAAGTTCGTCAAGTCCAACGCGATCGTATTCTGCGGGGATGGGATGACCCTTGGGGTCGGCGCCGGTCAAATGAGCCGGGTCGATAGCGCGCGCATCGCGACAATCAAAGCCGAAAACGCCGGCCTGTCTCTAGCAGGTTCCGTAGTAGCTTCTGACGCTTTCTTTCCGTTTCGGGACGGGGTGGATGTAGTCGCAAAAGCTGGAGCCATTGCAATAATCCAGCCGGGCGGCAGCATGCGCGATGAAGAAGTCATCGCGGCCGCGGATGAGCATGGAATCATCATGGCTCTGACCGGCGTGCGTCATTTCCGCCATTGAATGATATTGTCTTGTCTTACCTCCGTTCGTCGTCGGTAACGTCTCTATGAACCTTCTGGTTATCGGCAGTGGCGGCCGCGAGCATGCGCTGGCTTGGCGCTTGGCACAATCGCCCCGCATCGGGCGCATTTATGTTGCGCCGGGTAATGCTGGCACCGCTCAGGAAGATGGCCTGTTCAATGTCCCCCTTACCGCGATTCCAGATCTGCTTGATTTCGCGCGCAAGGAAGCCGTCGCATTGACGGTGGTCGGGCCGGAAGCACCGCTAGCGGCGGGAATCGTCGACACGTTCCGGTCTGCAGGACTGCGCATCTTCGGACCTACGCGCGCGGCCGCGCAACTAGAAGCATCGAAGGACTTCGCTAAAGCATTTATGGTCCGGCATGGTATCCCGACTGCTGCATATGCCAGTTTTACGGACGCAAAAGCGGCACACGACTACGTGGCTCAACGAGGTGCTCCGATCGTCATAAAGGCCGATGGACTGGCCGCAGGCAAAGGCGTCGTCGTGGCCACCACGCCAGAGGAGGCACATGCCGCGATTGATTTGATGCTGGTCTCCAACAAAATGGGAGTGGCTGGAGCGCGCGTCGTCATTGAAGAATTTCTCGAAGGCGAAGAAGCCAGTTTCATCGTGATGGTGGATGGCAAGCATGTGCTGCCGCTCGCCTCCAGCCAGGACCACAAGCGTCTGCTCGATGCCGACAAAGGCCCCAATACGGGCGGCATGGGCGCTTATTCGCCTGCGCCTGTCCTTACGCCAGCCATTCACGCGCGCGTCATGCGCGAAGTCATACAACCGGTAATTCAAGGAATGGAAAAGGAAGGCAGCCCTTATACCGGCTTCCTGTACGCAGGGCTCATGATCAAAGCGGACGGCAGTACAAAAACTCTGGAGTTCAATTGCCGCATGGGAGATCCGGAAACCCAGCCGATCATGATGCGACTGAAGAACGATTTGTTCACGCTGATCGAACATGCCGTCGAGGGAGCACTGGACGCAGTCGAAGCAGAGTGGGATCGGCGGGTCGCACTGTGTGCCGTCATGGCCGCTGCCGGTTATCCGGATCACCCCCGCACAGGCGATCTGATTAAGGGGCTGCCGCGCAATGGTGACGATTTCCATGTCTTCCATGCAGGCACCTCCGTGCGAGACGGCAAGGTGGTGACTAACGGCGGACGCGTGTTGTGTGTAACTGCTCTAGGCGATACCGTGCGGGTTGCACAACGCAGGGCATACGCAATTGCCGAAGGGATCCACTTCGATGGTAGTCAAATGCGCCGCGATATCGGCTTTCGCGCTATCGGCGCAAAGAAAAGCACATTGTAATTTCGATGGCAACGGAACGGGTCAAAACATATCTGACCGGTCTGCAGGCTGGCATCGTCGGTGCACTTTCGACTCTCGATGGCAATGCGTTCCGAAGCGATACCTGGACGCGTCCGGCTGGCGGCGGCGGTATCAGCTGCGTGATCGAGGACGGCGACCTGTTTGAACGCGGCGGCGTCAATTTTTCACACGTGAGCGGCCGTGCCTTGCCGGACTCGGCCACCGCGGCGCGGCCTGACCTTTCCGGCCGATCTTTCCAGGCGATGGGCGTTTCCCTGGTCTTGCATCCGCGCAATCCCTACGTGCCGACTGTGCACATGAATGTGCGTTTTTTCATCGCGGAAAAAGCGGGGGCCGCGGCGGTATCCTGGTTTGGAGGCGGCATGGACTTGACGCCTTACTACGGATTCGAGCAAGACGCGGTTCACTTTCATCGCGTTTGTCGAGAGGCACTACTCCCATTCGGACAGCATACGCATGCCAGATTCAAAAAATGGTGTGACGAGTATTTCTATCTCCATCATCGCCGCGAACCGCGCGGGGTCGGTGGTATCTTTTTCGATGACCTGTCCGAGCCGGATTTCGACACCTGCTTCGCACTCACGCGCAGCGTAGGTGATCATCTTCTGGAAGCGTACGTGCCAATCGTGCAACGGCGCAAGGATCTGCCGTTCGGCCCTTCGGAGCGCGATTTCCAGGCCTATCGCCGCGGTCGTTACGTTGAGTTCAATCTGGTCTACGACCGAGGCACACTGTTCGGACTGCAGTCCGGTGGCCGTACAGAGTCCATTCTTATGTCTCTTCCGCCGTCGGTGAAATGGCGCTATGACTGGAGGCCTGAGCCCGGCACGCCCGAGGCGAAGCTCTATACCGACTTCCTCACTGGTCGCGACTGGGTTTGAGTCCAATCATGAATTCGCACCGTATCATCGTGACCGTCATAGGCAAGGATCGCGTCGGCATCATCGCCAGCGTTTCAGCGGAATTGGCACAGGCTGATGCCAATATCCTGGACATATCGCAATCCGTCATGGATGAATTCTTCGTGATGATCATGATGGTCGACATCGAGCATGCCAATATTCCGTTCGGCGAACTGAAGGCAAGGCTCAACGCCAAGGGCGAGAGCATGGGGCTCAAGATCGAAGCTCAGCACGAGGACGTGTTCAAGTTCATGCACAGGATCTGAGACTCGACGATGAGCACGAGCCGATATTCCCCGCAGGAGATCATCGAGACGATCCGTATGGTGCAGATGGAGAATCTCGACATCCGCACCATCACCATGGGAATCAGCCTGCGGGATTGCTCACACCCGGATCTGGCGGTTGCCGCAACAAAAGCCTATGACAAGATCTGCCGGCTTGCAGAAGACCTGGTTTCCGCCGGCGAAGAGATTGCCGCGCAATACGGCATACCGATTATAAACAAGCGCATCTCGGTGACGCCGATTGCATTGATCGCGGAAAGCTCTGACGCGGACTCTTACGTGTTGATGGCCGACTATCTTGATCGTGCGGCGAAGCAGGTCGGGGTCAATTTCATCGGAGGGTTTTCCGCGCTGGTACAGAAAGGCATGACGCGTGGAGACAGTGCGCTAATCGCGTCTATTCCTGAAGCACTGGCCACGACGGACCGCGTTTGCGCCTCGGTCAACGTCGGCACGACGAAGGCCGGCATAAACATGGACGCGGTCGCGCTGATGGGACGCACGATTATTGAAACCGCTCGCCTGACTGCGCGGCGGGATGGCGTGGGATGCGCCAAACTGGTCGTCTTCTGCAACGCCGTGGATGACAATCCTTTCATGGCCGGCGCATTCCATGGCATTGGAGAGCCGGAATGCGTGATCAATGTAGGCGTGTCCGGGCCGGGTGCGGTTCTGCGTGCTATCGAACAGGAGGGTTGTGCCGACTTCGGTGCGTTGGCCGCAACGATCAAGCGCACCGCATTCAAGATTACACGCATGGGCGAACTGGTTGGACGCGCGGCTTCAGATAAACTTCGCGTACCGTTCGGGATTGTCGACTTGTCGCTTGCGCCCACTCCGGCGCTGGGCGACTCCGTAGCGCGAATTCTCGAAGCCATGGGACTCGAGCGCGTCGGCACACATGGGTCGACGGCGGCATTGGCGCTGCTGAACGACGCAGTCAAAAAGGGCGGCGCCATGGCATCCAGCTACGTGGGTGGTCTGTCGGGCGCATTCATCCCGGTTTCCGAGGACATCGGCATGATCGAGGCAGCAAGCATGGGAGCATTGACGTTCGACAAACTGGAAGCCATGACTTGCGTTTGTTCCGTCGGACTAGATATGATCGCCGTCCCGGGCGACACGCCACCGGAAACGATCGCGGCAATCATTGCAGACGAAGCGGCCATTGGCATGATCAACCGCAAGACCACTGCCGTGCGCATTATCCCTGCACCGGGCAAGCGAGAAGGAGACATGGTCGAGTTCGGCGGATTATTGGGCCGCGCGCCGGTCATGGCCGTACATCGTGAATCCAGCCGGCACTTCATTGAACGCGGCGGACGCATCCCGGCGCCGTTGCAGGCACTCAATAACTAGGACAAGTCATTTGCGCAGCACGCACTTGTCATACAAATCGTGCAGCCGACTCTGCGGATCGTAGCGCGATTTTAGCGCGCGGTACGCTTGTACGCCGTAGATGGCATCGAACTCTGGTCTTGAATAATAGCTGTCGGAATACAACGATTTCATGCCCCCAAGTTGCGACACCTTGCGTTCGATCAGCCGGTTGAAATGGCCGGGAAGCTGAGTCTTCTTTGATTTGACGACATCCCAGAATCCGAAATTCACATATAGCGTCGAAGGGTCCAGCGGATAAAGCGTGAATGCCCGTTTGTCGGGACTGCGGATCGGACAGATCCAGATCGGCAGAATGCCAATGTCGCGCGTAAAGAACTGCAGGAACTCTTCGGCGCGCGTGATCGGGATGTCGACATCCTGGATAACCGATTCCCGATGCACGCCCGAGAGTGCATCCAGCCGATGGGTCAGCTTCCAGCGACTGTTCCAGCGCATGATTTTCGTATAGGTACGCGAGTTAAGCCGTTCGCGGCCAGCGATCCGGCGAACGAAAGGAATTTGCACACCGAAATTTTTGGAGCACCAGAACCAGTCGGTATCCCAGCGCCACAAAAAATCGTGCACCGTCAAATAGTCCGTCGGCTTCTCGCGAATGGAGCGGTAGAAGATGTGCTCAAAAGTGTAGTCGCTCAAGAAAGGGGCTTCGTCGACGAAAGTTCCGGCACTCAGATACATTTCGTCCGGGCCGAAAACCACGCCGTCGACGAAGTCAGCCGCAGAATCACACAGCGCCAGCAGTCCGCGGAAATACGCTCCGGGGTCGCCGAATCTTGAGTGTTCCAGGCGGACGAATTTCTTCACCGGTATGGATTTAGCGCGCACTCGCAGCGCATAGCCGAGCGTCCCATAAGAATTCGGGAAGCCGAAGAACAGATCACTATGCTCGTTATGCGGGGTACAGAGGTAAACGTTACCGTCGCCCGCGAGAATTTCCATTTCCAGTATGCCGTGATGCACCAGCCCGTATCGAAATGAGCTGGCTTCGATACCGACGCCTGCCACCGCACCACCAAGCGTAATGGTCTTGAGTTGCGGCACCACGGTGGGCATTACGCCGCACGCCAGTCCGGCCAAAACCACTTTCTCATATGAAGCCATGCCTTCGGCATCGATCCACCCGGTGGCGGGATCAACCTCCAGGATCTGATTGAAATCCTGTACGTCAAGGCGGGCTTTTTCTGTGCGATTGCGATCGCGAAATAAATTCGAGCTTTTTTTCTTCAGCGTGACACGGCCGGTGGCCGTTTGCATCTGCCGCACCACTCTTTCCCGGCGCGCGGCATGGGTGTCCCGTGAGTGAGCCTTCGCGAACACTGTGTTAATGCTCGTAGAGAAAGCTGCGGCTCATCGGGTAATTCTTGCGAGTGACATTCCCTTTGCTGAACACGATCTGGAACAAATGAGTCTTACTGGTTGACGAACGAAACATTTCGGCGCAGGAAACCAGATACGTGCGCCAGACCCGCTTGAATCTTTCGTTGAATCGACCGGGGTTCAGCGCGCGAATGCTTTCCCAATTCCGTTCAAAGCGCTCGGCCCAGTCGTCCAGCGTCAACGCGTAATGCCGTCGCAGATTTTCGATGTCCACGATCTCCAGCCCGCAGCGTTCCATTTCCGAGATAGTCTGGGCAAGGCTGGGAATCCACCCTCCGGGAAATACATGCTTGCGGATGTAGAACTCGGTATCCCGAACGCCAACATGACCAATGAAATGCAGCATGCCAAGGCCGCCGGGTTTCAGAAAGTCAGCATGGGCCTTTACAACTTCCGCGAGTTGATCGCGGCCGGCATGTTCCAGCACGCCTATGGAAACCACTTTGTCGTATTGCCTGTCGACTTCGCGAAAGTCCGCGAGCTTGACTTCAATCTTGCCCTGAAGGCCACGCTTGCCGATTTCCTTATCGACCGAAGTAACTTGCTCGGGAGTCGTATTCAGCCCACGGGGTATCGCGCCATAACGTTCATATGCATGAAACATGAAGCCGCCAAAACCGCAGCCGATATCGATGACGCTCTCGCCTCTGGACAGCGCAATCTTGCGGCAGACATGATCCACTTTGTTGATCTGGGCTTCGTCTACGTTTGCCGTCCCTTCTTTCCAGTAACCGCATGTGTACATCATTAGCGGAGTATCGAGCCAATAACGGTAAAACTCCGTGCCGATGGCATAGTGAAACCGCGCGTTTTCCCTGGCTTGTGCAATGCTCTTATTGGAAAATCGAAGTTCGTGCCAGCGATTGCGCAAGGTCACGAGTGCGTTGGAGCCATGGTCGAATCCACTCGCGAGCGCAACCTGGAATGCGGCGCCGAAATCCCCCTCTACGTCAACATCGCCGGCGAAGTAGGCTTCCAGCAAGCCGACGTGTCCAAACAGCAGCACGCGCAGGCCGGCTCTGGCATTGCGCATGATGATGGTGAATACCGGCACACCGGGCCGGTTCTGGTATTGGCTACCGTCCGAAAATTGCAGGCGGAAGCAGGTTTCGACGCGATCTCCCAATACCAACATCCTGCGCCGCACGACTTCGGTGAACATGTACTCCCTC
>DATMZQ010000231.1:0-9914 GCA_035573615.1 Burkholderiales bacterium
AACTTCCGCGGCTGCATGATGCGCGGCGGCGTAATGGCCGTATGCGGCAACATCGAGTGTTCCGGGAAGCCTGCCATGACCTCGAAAGCCAGGGCCGCATCTTCCACTGTGCGGGTGATGGGCCCGATATGATCGAGCGACCAGGCCAACGGGTAGACTCCTTCGCGGGGAACGGCATCGTAGGTCGGTTTGAACCCGACAATCCCGCAACACGCGGCTGGCAGACGAATCGATCCACCGGTGCAGGAACCGACTGCGACGGCCGCAAGTTCCGCAGCAACTGCGGCAGCCGATCCGCCACTCGAACCGCCCGGTATGTAGCCGGGATAACGCGGATTCTGCACGTGACCAAAATGCGGATTGGCGCTGCTAATGCCAAAAGCCAGCTCGTGAAGATTCGTGGTACCGATAATTAGCGCTCCGGCAGCCCGCAGCCTTGCCACTACTGGCGCATCGCGCTCCTGCACTTTGCCTTCAATAGCCCGGGTACCGGCCGTAAGCGGATAACCTCTGACTGACATGAGATCCTTCACTCCTACCGGTACGCCGGAAAGCGGCCCGGGATCTTCACCACGCCGCAGACGATGGGCCAGAACCTGCGCCTCCTCCATGACCAATGATGGATTCACCGTAATGAAGGCATTGAGGTGTCGATGCGCATCGATGCGGCCGAGAAACAGCTCAGCGAGTTTCACCGGCGACAGCGCGTGGTGGCGGACCTGATGGGCGATCTGCGCCGCACTGGCGGATACCAGTCCGCCAGCCGGCGCAGAGGAAACATATCGGCCCGCCTCAAACTGTTCCGTTACGGTTGCTTTTGGCGCCGATAGGACCGGCGCTTCCGCAACAGCCGCTTCAAAAACCTGTTCTATGTCGCCGAGGCCAAAGGCAAAGCGTTGCTCCCAGTCCGGCAACCGTTCGGGATTTGCGTAACGGCGAAAAGCGGAAACCGCTCGCAGAAATTCAGTCAGAGGACGTGGAGACATAAGGGCGGCACGCGGTTTTTGTTAGATCTGCTAGTTTCCCGCATTTTTCGATTCGACGTATTTCCAATCCCGGCGTCCAGACGAACAGGTTCCGGATGCCCTATCCAGACTATGGCAAAAGCCGCTGAGTCGGTCGAGTAGATAGATGCTTGCAACGGAGCCGTCGTGGACAGCGTAACCGCTGTTTCGCTTGTAACGGCATACGCGGTACACTGCCGATGTAATCTCACTGCGATTTCCGTGACGTCTCCGACCCTACCCTCAAACGAGCGCCCGCAACCGCGAGAGCGTTTTCTGCTTTATCTTGTCCCTGGACTCGCCGTCCTGCTGGTCATCACCCTTTTCGCGCTGGCATTTTTCATGCTGAGCAAATCACGCGAGAATGCTTTGCGCGATGGAGAGCGGACCAGCGCCTTCCTTGCCCAAATCATTGAGGAGCGCACCGGGCGGCTGTTGCAGTCGGTCGATCAAGCGCTGGGGAGCACCGTCTACGCCTGGCAGCGAAGTCCGGCGCTGCGAGATCCGTCGGGCTTCGCTTTGCATGCGTTACTTGCTGAAAGAGTTGCGCAACTGCCTAACGCCCGTACATTGTTCGTGCTCGACGCGCGTGGAATTCTGCTGCAGGACTCGGATATGCGGTCCGCAGCACACATTGATTTGTCTGATCGTGACTACTTCAGCTGGCATCGTGCGCACACAGGGAATCGACTCTATGTCAGTCGACCAGCGGAGCAGAGCAACGGCGGATGGTTTATCGTTGCCACCCGGCGACTTGAAGACACAGAAGGCCATTTCGCCGGCGCGGTAGGGGTAGCGCTTGAGCCCGCGGCCTTCAAAACACTTCTTGACCGGCTCGACGTGGGACAAGCCGGTACCAGCGCGCTGCTGCACGAGCAAGGAGAATTGATCGCACGCGCCCCTGAAGCACCGAAATGGTTGGGCGTTCCCGGCAAAGCGACTCCGGGGCAGGATTCACGAACCTATCGGAAGGTCAGTGAAGTAGATGGCGTGTTGCGGATCTATGGCGTGCGTCCGGTGGCCGGCACACCATTAATCGTGCAAGTCGGCCTAAGCGAAGACGAACTGCTGGCAGGCTGGCGGCACCAACTCAACGTGGCGGCGGCGATATTGGCGGCCTTTACGCTGGCGACTGTTCTGCTGACCTGGTTGCTGGTCCAGGGGCTCATGCGCCGCAATACCTTGGCGCGCTCGGTGGGCCGCAATGAGCGCATGCTCCGACAGGTGTTTGACACCTTACCCGTCGGCGTTCGGGTGGCGGACAGAGCAGGGCACGTCGTTCTGAGCAACGCCGCCAGTGGACGGATTTGGGGCGATGGTGAGAAAGACCTACATTATTTCACTGACCGAAAAAAAGAACTGCCACAGACCGCCGATCGCGGAATGGCGCTCACCCTGACAAGAGGCGCATCGTCACGTAATGAGGTACTGGACATCGAATGTTCGGATGGCAGCCGGAAAACCGTATTGCATTCAACCGCACCGATCGTATCGGCTGAAGGGGAGATCGTCGGTGGCGTGGCGGTCAATGAAGACATTACCGAGCAGCGGGCGCTGGTGGACACGCTGCGCGAAAGTGAAGCGCGCTATCAGGCATTGTTCGAGCACAGCATTGATGCGGTATTGTTGATGCGCTCTGATGGCCGGATCCTGTCGGCAAACGAGCAGGCGTGCCGGCTTCTGGGCTATACCGAAAGTGAATTACGCAAACTCGGACGTGAAGGCCTGACCGAGCCCGATGATCCGCGTGTGGAAGCCATGGTGGAAGAACACCGGCGCGAAGGTGGTGCCCGCGGTGAACTCAAGATGCGCCGCAAGGATGGAGGCTGGGTTCCGGTAGAGGTCTCCTCGACTACCTTCCGTGACCGGTCGGGCAAGCTGTGCGCCAGTCTCATCATCCGCGACATTACGGATCGCAAGCGTGCCGAGGAACACATTGAATATCTCGCCTATCACGATGAGCTGACTGGAATTCCGAATCGGGCGCATTTCCAGCGCGCATTTGAGCAGGCAATCACGATCCACCAGCGTCAGGGCCTGAAATCCGCGCTCATGGTGGTGGACCTTGACCGTTTCAAGAATATCAACGACATCATTGGCCACGAAGCCGGTGATCAGTTGCTGAAGCAAATCGCGGCGCGTCTACGTACCTGCCTTCGCGATAGCGATGTCCTCGCGCGGCTGGGTGGAGACGAATTCGTCATCCTGATGCAGGACGCGGCCAGTGTCGAAGCAGTCAGCGCCGTGGCAAACAAGATACTTGAGGCAACGTCGCGTCCGCTAACGATCGACGAGCAGGAATTCGTCATTACAGCAAGTATCGGGATCAGTACCAGTCCACATGACGGCACCGATTTGCAGACATTGCTGCGCAATAGCGACGTCGCCATGTATCGGGCAAAGGAATCGGGCAAGAACGGGTTCCAGTATTTCTCCCCAGACATGGATGCGCATGGGCGGGAGCGGCTTTCCATAGAGTCTTCTCTGGGGCGCGCCCTGGAGCGGCAGGAATTTATGCTTCAGTTCCAGCCGAAGATGCAGGTGTCCTCGCGTAACGTGGCAGGAATGGAAGCCTTGGTGCGCTGGCAAAATCCGGAGAAAGGGCTGATGCAGCCGAGCGCTTTCATCGGCATCGCGGAAGAAACAGGGATGATCGTGCCAATCGGCGATTGGGTGCTGACCGAGGCCTGCCGCCAGGGGCAGGCATTGCGCGATGCCGGCCACGCCGGTTTGCGCGTGGCAGTAAATCTGTCCGTGCGCCAGCTCTATGACGACGGCCTGGCAATGCGAGTCAGCGACGCGCTTAAGAGAACCGGGTTCCCGGCCGAAAATCTGGAACTGGAAATTACTGAGAGCATGGTCATGCGCGATGCCGAGGGCGCAATCAAGGTGCTGCAGGCCCTTCGCGACACTGGCGTGCGCATTGCCATCGACGATTTCGGTACGGGTTATTCGTCGCTCGCCTATTTGAAGCGCTTCCCGATCGATTGCGTAAAGATAGACCGTTCATTCATACGGGATTTGCCCGACGATCGCGATGACGCTTCTATCACGCGCAGCATCATTGCCATGGCACATAACATGAATCTCGAAGTAGTCGCCGAAGGCGTAGAGACCGTGCCGCAACTTGAATTCCTGCACGCCTATGGTTGCGATGAAATTCAGGGCTTTTTATTCAGCAAGCCGCTAGGCGCCGAGGCATTCGAGCAGTTTCTGGACGGACAGGCTTCTCCTCCGCCTGCTTTTCATTTGCAAGCCTGATCTGACCGGCTTACCCAAGCTCTTCGGCAGCGACTATAATTTCCTGCATCGCATCACTTAGCGGAGAGCGCCATGTCTGCCACCGCAGCTGCTCAACACGTCCATGTCGAACCGATCCTGCTGCGCAAAGATGTGGGCGGTATCGCAACCATCACGTTGAACCGCCCCAAGCAATACAACTCGCTCAGCGAAGAACTGCTGACAGAGCTTCAGTCGATGTTGGACGTCGTTGGCAAGGACACATCGGTGCGGGTGGTCGTGATAGCGGGCTCCGGTCCGGCCTTCTGCGCGGGCCACGACCTCAAGCAAATGCGCGCCGATCCACGCAAGAGTTATTACGACAAACTGTTTGCGCAATGCAGCGACGTCATGATGAAGCTATTGCATCTTCCGCAACCGGTCATCGCTCGGGTACACGGAATTGCAACTGCAGCGGGTTGCCAGCTGGTTGCGCAATGTGATCTTGCGGTCGCCTGCGATACGGCCCGATTTGCCGTATCCGGTATTAATGTCGGGCTGTTCTGTTCGACACCCAGCGTAGCACTAGGCCGAAATGTATCGCGCAAGCAAGCCATGGAAATGCTGCTTACCGGCGATTTCATCGATGCGGCGACCGCCAAGCAACGTGGTCTTGTGAATCGCGTCGTGCCAGAAGCGCAGCTCGATACTGAAGTCAAAGCGCTTGCGGAAGCGATCATCGCCAAATCTGCCGTGGCCGTGACCACGGGCAAGAAAATGTTCTATAAGCAGATGGAGATGGGGATGCAAGCCGCCTACGAATACGCGGCCGAAGTCATGGCGTGCAACATGATGGCAGAAGACGTCGGGGAAGGAATCGATGCCTTCATGCAAAAGCGCCCGCCGCGCTGGCATGACAAATAAATCTTAGCGCGTCATTTATTCGCAAGCGTCAGCATCATTTCGTTCAGGCGTTTGACGAAGGACGCAGGATCGTCCAGTTGCCCGCCTTCGGCAAGCAGGGCCTGATCGAACAGGATATGGCTCCAGTCCCCAAAACGCCCCTTGTCGGTTTCGTATTTCAGGAGTTGCACCAGGGGATGGTGGGGATTGATCTCCAGAACGGGCTTACTGCCCGGCACGGTTTGGCCTGCGGCCTTCAGCATGCGCTCAAGATTACCGCTCATCCCATGCTGGTCTGCCACCAGGCAAGCCGGCGAAGATGTAAGCCTTAGTGTTACACGCACCTCCTTAACGCGATCGCCCAGGCTTTTGCCGATGTTCTCGACGAGTTCCTTGTTCTCGCCAGCCTCCTTCTCCTGCTCTTTCTTGTCTTCATCGGCCAGCTTGCCCAAATCCAGGTCACCTTTAGCAACCGATGCCATCTGCTTACCTTCGAATTCCGTCAGATTCGACCCAACCCATTCGTCGACACGGTCCGATAGCAGCAATACTTCGATGCCTTTCTTGCGAAAAATCTCAAGGTGCGGACTGTTCTTCGCAGCGGCAAAGCTGTCAGCAGTGATGTAGTAAATTTTCGCCTGGCCGTCCTTCATGCGCGCCACATAGTCCGACAGGCTAACGCTCTGTTCCTCACTGTCGGCATGTGTTGAGGCGAAGCGCAGAAGTCTGGCGATACGCTCCTTGTTGGACCAATCCTCGCCCACGCCTTCCTTCAGCACTCGCCCGAATTCCTTCCAGCAAGTTGCATATTTCTCAGACTGAGTCTGTGCGAGGTCTTCCAGCAGGCCCAGCACCTTATTGACGCAACCTTTGCGGATGGTTTCGACGTCTTTTGATTCCTGCAGAATTTCGCGGGAGACATTCAACGGCAGATCGTTGGAGTCCACCACTCCGCGTACGAACCGCAAATAAGCCGGCAGGAGCTGTTCAGCATCGTCCATGATGAATACCCGCCGCACATATAACTTGATGCCGTGACGATGTTCGCGGTCCCACAGATCAAACGGGGCACGCGCGGGTATGTACAGCAGCTGCGTGTATTCTGATTTTCCTTCTACCTTTGCATGCACCCAGGCAAGCGGTTCTTCAAAATCATGACTTACGTGTTTGTAGAACTCGCGGTATTGTTGTTCCGTGATCTCGGATTTTGGCCGAGCCCATAAGGCGGAAGCCTGGTTGACTTTCTCCAGTTCGTCACGAGTAACATGCTCAGCCTTGTCCTTGTCCCAATCCTGCTTGTTCATCAGGATCGGAAGGGAGATATGGTCGGAATACTTGCGGATGATTGATTGGAGACGAAAGCCTTCCAGCAATTCGTCCTCGCCCTCGCGCAAATGCAAGGTAACTTCCGTTCCGCGCGATGATCGTTCAACGATCTCTATGGTGTAATCCCCTTCTCCGCCCGATTCCCAACGCACCCCATGCTCCTTGCCGAGCCCGGCACGCCGGGTAGTCAACGTGACCTTGTCGGCAACAATGAAACATGAATAGAAGCCCACGCCGAATTGCCCGATCAGGCTCGCGTCTTTTGCCTGGTCACCCGTGAGCCGCCCGAAAAATTCCCGGGTGCCGGATTTGGCGATGGTCCCGATGTTGTCTATGACTTCCTGACGCGACATGCCAATGCCATTGTCAGATACCGTGATGGTCCGTGCAGCACGATCAAGGGAGACTCGAATTTTGAGATCGGGGTCATCTTCGAACAGGCCGGGATCGGTCAACGCCTCGAAACGCAGCTTGTCGCAGGCATCGGACCCATTCGAAATCAGTTCCCGCAGGAAGATCTCCTTGTTGCTGTACAACGAGTGAATCATCAACTGCAACAGCTGCTTGACTTCGGTTTGAAAGCCGAGTGTTTCCCGAGTGGCGGCTTCGCCCATAACGTTTTCTCCTGTAACTCATAGCAATAATGCCAGATAGGGACGCTATCTTATGCATTCAAGGTACCGGCCGGAACCCCGCGTTGGAATACGCTGTCTGCTTTCCAACATCACCGGATTTTTGAAGGAGACAAGCCCATGAGCCCGCGCGTCGCCTACCTGCTCTTCGCCCTGGCGTTCTTTGCCGGCACTGTGGCCGCTACGCCGCCACTGGATCACATCAAGCTCCCGGCTGGGTTCAAAATCGACGTGTACGCCGAAGTCGAGAATGCCCGCTCGCTAACGCTCGGTGATAACGGAACGGTGTTTGTCGGCACGCGCACGGACAAGGTCTACGCCTTGGTGGATTCCAACCGTGATGGCAAAGCAGACAAAGTCGTCACGGTGGCGCAAGGCCTGAACGCCCCGAACGGCGTGGCTTTTGGAGATGGAGCGCTTTACGTCGCCGAGATCAATCGAATACTGCGCTTTGACAATATCGAAGCCAATCTTGCGAAACCGCCGAAACCGGCGCTGGTGTTCGACAAGCTTCCGCGCGAATCTCACCATGGTTGGAAATTTATCGCTTTTGGGCCCGATGGCTGGCTATATGTGCCGGTGGGTGCACCATGCAATATCTGTGAAGCGAACCCGGACGTGTACGCCGCAATTCACCGCATGAAGCCGGATGGCAGTCAATTTCAGGTTTTTGCACGCGGCATCCGTAACACCGTGGGGTTTGACTGGGATCCCCGCACGCAGGAACTATGGTTCAACGACCATGGCCGCGACATGATGGGTGATGACATGCCATCTTGCGAACTCAACCACGCGCCGAAAGCGGGCATGCATTTCGGTTTTCCGTATTGCCATCAGGGCGATACGCCTGACCCGGAATACGGCGCTAAGCGAAACTGCAGCGAATTTGTCCCTCCGGCGCTAAAGCAGGGAGGTCATGTAGCGCCTAACGGACTGCGTTTCTATACCGGCAAAATGTTTCCGCCCGAGTACCGGAATAGTATTTTTATTGCGCAGCATGGGTCCTGGAATCGCAGCAAGAAAAGCGGCTATCGAGTGATGCTGGTCACTTTAAACAAGGACGGTAAAACCGTGGATAAGTATGAAGAATTCGCAACCGGCTGGATGGAAAACGAAAGGGCCTGGGGCCGCCCGGTCGATGTACTCGTCATGCCCGATGGAGCTTTGCTGGTTTCAGACGATACCGCGAATCGAGTATATCGAATCAGCTACGTAAAATAGGCGACGCCGCTCAGTGCGCCGGGCGTCATTGCTCGGGAGGTGTTTCGCGATCTACCACTGTCTGGACCATCGCCAGGGCGAGCAAGCGCTTCACATCATCTCCTTCAGTAAGCGCCTTCAGTAAGATGTAATCAATTTTCCCGGACGCAAGCACAGGCAGCTCTTTAAGCGGAATCAGCCGGCGAGCCACGGAGAGATCATGGGTTCCCAACTGCTTTGCAGCCTCCAGCAAGCGACCACGGGTAAGCCGAACGTCAGTGGTGAACAGCACAGTCGTTTCGCCACCAAAGTCTTCAACATTCAATACGGCCGCATGGTGAAAGTCAGGAGAAGCTTCGCGCGCCACGTGCTCGATCATATCGAGTGACACCATCTCTCCAGCGATTTTGGCGAATCGTTTGACGCGGCCGGAGATAGTCACCAGGCCGTCATGATCCACATCCACCACGTCCCCGGTGTCGTACCATCCCTCACCAAGTGTGGACTTCGGCGCTTCAATCACGCCAGGATTCTGATACCGGTAATAACCGAGCATCAGATTTGGACCGCGCACATGCAGCACACCGCCATTGTCCACGCCGTCCATGGGTTCAATCTGATATTCAACTCCGGGCAGGAAAGCGCCAACCGCGCCTCGGCGAAAGGCTGCGGGTGTGGCAAGGCAGATAACAGGCGCGCATTCGGTGGACCCGTAGCCTTCCATAATCCGCACGCCAAATTTCTCCATCCAGACCCTCGCAACTTCCGGCGAAAGTTTTTCACCGCCCGATATGACATGGCGCAGTCTGCTGAAATCCATCGGATTCGCGTAACGGGCGTAAAACGACAGGAAAGTACTAGTCCCGAACAGGATAGTGCAATCCTGCCGGTATGCGATTTCCGGAATCGCGCGGTAACGCAGCGGCGAAATGAATAAATTAACCCGGGTACCAGTGATGAGCGGAAGCATGACGCCCGCGGTGAAGCTATAGGCGTGGTACAGCGGTAGTGGATTCAGCACTTTGTCGCTTGGGGAAAAATCGAACACTGCGCGGATTTGCGCAATATTTGCGACGACGGCATGGTGCGAAAGTACCACGCCTTTGGGCCGGTCCTCGGAGCCCGACGTGAACAGGATGACTGCCGGATCTAGCGTGGACTGTTTGGTAATGGCCAGCCGGGGAAAGCGCATTGCAAAAGCCATGAGCCAAAGCTTGTCGGCAAATCGGAACCCGGCGCGCAAATCTTCGACATAGACAATCGCGCACCCGGGTAAGGCATCCAGCAATGAATGCAGATGCGCCTGCTCAATGAATCTGCGCGACGTGACCACGGTACGGATTCCGGCCGCTACCCTGGCACACTCGACTGCCAGTGGCCCAGCCGAATAATTAAATATCGCGGGAACGCGCCTCGTCGCCGACAACGCCATTACCACCGCAACCGCACTGACCATGTTGGGCAGCAGTACACCAATGTTTTCCCGGTCGCTGGTATGCCGCCGCAACAGGCGCGACAGTGCCAAGCTCATGCGCAGGATTTCTCCATAGGTGTGCCATTGGTCGGCCTGGTCTTCCATGATCTTCGCGCCACGGCCATGTGCAGCAACCGCGTCAATGAAACATTCGAA
>DATMZQ010000232.1:0-7421 GCA_035573615.1 Burkholderiales bacterium
AATGGGATTTGCTGCCCTGGATGCGCGAACGGCACATTCCGGTCATAGCCTATTCGCCGATCGAACAAGCACGATTGCTCAGTAATCCAAAACTCGTCGATTTCGCGCGCCGCCACGCCATGACGCCGGTACAAGTCGCGCTGGGCTGGTTACTGGCAAAACCGGATGTCATCGCAATTCCGAAAGCCGGCAATCGCGCCCATGTAAAGGAGAACGCCAGTGCACTTGAAATTGCACTATCCGCGGAACAACTTGTCGAGCTGGATAAAGCGTTCCCGCCACCCAAAAAATCAGTGCCGCTGGAAATGCTGTAAACAAGCGCCTCGATTTACTGATTGCTGCCGCGCCGGCCTTGCCGCGCGCAAGCGACTGTGGCCAAATCGCGCTTCTACCAGTTCAACGATTTTTGCAATGCTCATGGCAACCCATTGGAGCCAGCAACTGCACGAACTACTCCGGCAACAGAATGTGCGCCAGGTAAGCTTTGTCCCGGATGCCGGCCATACGTCGCTCATCAAGCTCTGCGAAGCTGACTCTGCCATGCGCGCGGTGCGGCTCACAACCGAAGAAGAAGGTGTCGCGCTCGCCGTCGGTGCGTGGCTGGGAGGGGACAAGAGCGTGCTGCTCATGCAGTCGAGCGGAGTCGGTAATTGCATCAACATGCTTTCGATGCTTTCCGTTTGCCAGATACCGCTGACGATGTTGGTCACGATGCGCGGCGACTGGGCGGAATTCAACCCGTGGCAGGTACCGATGGGTCGTGCAGCAAAAGCAGTCCTCGAAGAAATGGGCGTACTGGTGAATCGCGCGGACCGGGAAGAAGACATCGTGCCGCTCGCCGAAGGCGCATTACGTATCGCCTATAACACTTTGCGTCCGACTGCAGTTCTCATCAGCCAGCGCCTTCTCGGCGCCAAGACGTTCGATTGACTGAAATGAAGTGACCACGACAGCTACCATGCAGCCAATCCAGATGCTGGAACGCCGAACTGTCGTCAAGACGCTGCTTGCGGAGCGCGGCGGACTGCTGGTTATCGCTGGACTCGGCGCGCCCGCCTGGGACGCGACGGATGCCGGAGACCATCCGCTTAATTTTCCGCTGTGGGGTGGCATGGGCGGCGCTGCCACGATCGGACTCGGGCTTGCACTTGCCCAACCCGAGCGGCGCGTGCTCGTGCTGACTGGTGATGGCGAACTGCTGATGGGGATGGGCTCGCTGGCAACAATTGGCGTGCAAGGCCCGCCCAACTTGTCTCTCGTCGTGCTCGACAATGAGCACTACGGTGAAACCGGCATGCAGCCTTCCCATACGAAGTTCGGCATTGATCTGGCGGCGTGTGCGAAGGCGTGTGGGTTCGCGCGATCAAATATGGTCACAACCATGCAACAGGTCAGCACGCTACGTGAGGAGATCCATCAAGCCACGGGACCATTGTTCGCGCAGATCAAGATTGCACCGGACAAGCTGCCGCTGGTATTGCCTCCGCGCGATGGCACCCATCTGAAGAATCGCTTCAGGGAAGCTTTGATCGGCCAGCAAGCGCATTTCCGGCGCTAGGGCGGCGACGATGTTTCTTGCCGCCGCCAGCTGTCGATGCAGACCGTACAAAACGCGAACAACGATCGCTGTCGGTATAGCGGCTGGCCCAGATTCGCGGCAAGCCGGACATGCGGCGTCTTCCTGTCGTCGATGTCAAAGACGCTCCTCTGCCAGGACCGATGCAACTGCCGGCCGCTCTTCGCGCGCTGCGCGAATGATCTGATCGACGACTTCAGGGAGGAGCGCCACGCACGTGGTGTAGTGATCTTTGGGAAACGCATCGACATCGCGCGCAATCGCTTCGTATATTGCCTGACCATCCGGCCAGCGGGTCTGCATGAGGAAAATGCCCGCGGAATCCTGCGATACGCTGATGACGTGAAACACCGGCCTGTCGACGCCCGCGCGCTGCGCAAGCACCATGATGGATTGCTCCAGCAAAGCTCTTCTGTCCATTGGCAGTCCCCTTGATCCGCTGATCTGACAGGATCACTCTAGCGAAGTTCCAAGACAGTTTCGCGACAGCGCACGTCCAGCTATTCATTGAACCAGCGACGAAAAATTTCTTCAGCCGCCGCTGAGGGCAGCCACGATCATGACTTCATCGCCGGATGTCAGTGTCTGGTCCAGACGCGTGGCGATTTCGCCGTTGATGAAGAAGCGAATGTGTTTGCGCACGCAGTCCTGCTCATCAACGATGCGATGGCGCATGCCGGGATAGCGCCTGTCGAGGGTTTGCAGCAACGCCGCAAGCGATTCCCCCGCGGCTTCGATTTGCTTTTGGCCACCGGTATAGGAAAAGAGCGGGCTCGGGATAAAGACGCGAATCACGCAACCGTTACGGAATAGATGTGTGGAAGATGTTCCGCGATGCGCGACCAGTGTTCGCCTTCGTCCCGGCTGGCCCACAGTTCACCGCTGGTAGTGCCAAAATACAAACCAACCGGATCATGAGTGTCAGCGCACATCGCCTGGCGTTTCACTGTCCACCATGCATGCTGAGTCGGCATGCCCGCATCCAGCCGTTGCCATGAGGCGCCGCCATCGCGTGCGCGGAACACGGCCGGCTTACCGCCGGGACTGGTGCGCGGCCACACTTCAGTGCCATCCATCGGAAACACCCAGATGCAATCCGGATCACGCGGATGCAGCACGATTGGGAAGCCGATGTCACCGACATCTTTGGGCATATTTACGCCGATTCTTTCCCACTTCTGCTGCGGACGATCCAGCCGATAGATGCCGCAATGGTTCTGCTGATAGAGGCGTTCAGGATGGCGGGGATGTACTGCAACAGTATGCGGATCGTGCCCGTACTCCGTATTCGGGTCCGGCAAAAAATCCGCCGCGACGCCCTTGTTCAGTGGATGCCAGGAATTGCCGGCGTCCCTGCTTTCGAACACACCACCAATGGAAATACCGAGATAGAGATGACGCGCGTCGCTGGAATCGACGCACACGGAATGCACTTGCGCGCCGTCCGGACCGGGAACGATCGCATGCTTGATCTTCTGGTAGAGGACATCGTTGAAGCCGGACACTTCAGCCCAGGTAACGCCGCCGTCGGCGGACTTGAAAAGTCCTGGCGGTGAAGTGCCTGCATACCAAACCCCGGGTTCCGAAGCATGTCCGGCCGAAAGCCAGAATACGCTTTCCACCACGCGCCCTTCTTCACCTTGCGCCGCTTTCCTGAATACCGGGGGTTGTTGCGCTTCGGCCCAGTGCTTTCCGCCGTCGCTCGAACGGAACACTGTCGGTCCCAGATGGCCGGTTTTAGCAGCCATCAGGATCGTGCGTCCATCACGCGGATCGGCAACCATGTGGTTGACGATGTTGCCCAGATAATATGGGCCTTCAAGTTTCCAGGAGTTCCTGGCCTGGTCGCCGCGATAGATGAGTGCGCCCTTGCGTGTTCCCACCAGTAAGGTCACGGCATCGGTCATGGCCGGTCGCTTATCCCTGTATCAGCACGATGTCCCAGACCACCAGCCGCGCATTGGGCTCTTCAGGTGACGCCGGCAAAATCTTTGCGATGAGGCTCTCTTTCGCCCAAGACTGCTGCAGCAGCGGATCTTTGCGGTTGAGCGGCTCATCCGCAAAGTACATCTGCGTAATGAGCCGGTTCACCCGGCCGGTGATGTCGTAATGAATATGCGGCGGACGCCAGTAATCGGCAACAACCGGGTAGGCCCCAGGCTTTACGGTCCGGTAACGATAGTGTCCTTCCGCGTCCGTCGTGACATTTGCATAGCCGTCAAAGTTGGGATCGATTGCTGCCGGATTGCGGTCATGCGGATGCGTGTAGCGCCCGGCGCCGTTGGCTTGCCAGATTTCCAGGCGCACGCCGGGACACGGGTCACCGCGCAGGTTCAATACCCTGCCGGTCACATAGATGATTTCGCCTTGCGCCTGTCCGGCGCGGCCCTTGAGCCGCGTGAGATCAACGCCTCCGTCCGCAGGCTTTTGCACCGGATAGAAGGGGCCAAGAATCTGATCGGGCGTCGGCATCGGTCCGTTGAAGTCCAGACCCGTAACGCCCTCCTTTTCTGCCGCAATTCCTTGCGAGAGGAAGCCGACTGCTCCGAGGGCAAGCGACATCTTTAGAACTTGCCGCCGCGACAGCCGGTGTTCGGGACAGGTCGGTAGAAGCGCAAACGGCGCAGTCGGAACGAGAACATGCTTTGCTTCAGTCATTTCTTCTCCAGGAAAATTCGGCTGCTGATTTATTAATCGAAGCTGAAACCCGGCGTGCGCGTGTAGTGATGCAGGCCCTCGTCCTGAATGACGAACGAGCGCATGCGCTGCGTGCCCCGGCTGTGATGAGAGTGCAACAGCGTTGCCGGTGTGATTTGGGCCGCGCCGGTAGACCAGTCAACGCGCTTGCTGTCAATCAGCGAGTAGACGCCTTCGCCCTGGATCGCCAGCGTGACCGCGACGCCATTGTGCCGATGTGGCCGCTGATCGCAGCCAGGTTCGAGTGTGTTGATGGCGGTGTTGATGGACGGGATGGTATTGGAACTGGGCTGCAGCGCCGTGGTTGAAAACTGCACGGAATTGCCAGTGGCGTTCGCACTGACCGGGCGGCGCCAGACTTCCAGGAAGTGGCGCTCGATCTCGGCAGCGGGCCAATGCGTCGTCTCGACTACCGCCTGTCCCGGGAGTGGCGGGCGCAAGCGCTCGAACGCGAGCAAAGGTTCGTTGGTAACCGCGAACAGCAGGCAGTCTGCGCCGCCGGCGCGATGCATGGTCTCACCGCCTCCGGGAAAGCAGAATACGTCGCCGCTGCTCCAGTCCACAACGTCCGGTCCGTTGCGGCTTTCTCCAGTGCCGGACATGACGTAAAAGATTTCACCCGACGCCGCGAATGCCGTGCGCATCTGTTCAGTCGCGCGCAACTTCACATAACGGCACAGCAACGTCGGCGTTGTCGCCGGATACTGTGTATGAAGATCCGCGGAACTGTCGAGCGCAATCAATCCCGTTGGGCATTCGGCGGAAAAAGCCCGATCGCGTTCAGCCAGAAACTGGCGCATCGGTACCGCGGGCCAGGAGAAGGCGAAACCGTTTTCGTTTATGAGATAACGCGCGCGGCTGGCGTACGTGTCCTGATCGATTTCAGCGCGAACTGCGGTGGCGGTCATGGGCGGCTTCTCCTGTATGGCCGCCTAATATACTGCTATCGGCCTGACTGCGCCGCGGGCTCGCTTATCGCAATGCGGTCCGGCGGCCGCGCACTGCCGGCCGCGGTGCCGTGCTGTCCCTTAGTTTTTTCGCCGTGCCGGCGGGATGGGCCCCGGGCATGATGAACGGCTGCGCATGCTCGTAAGCGCGCGCGGCCCGCAAAACCAGCGCGTCGGCGAATTTATTGCCGACTAATTGCAATGAAACCGGCAGACCCTGATCGGTAAATCCGCACGGCACTGCGGCGGCAGGCTGCTGGGACAAATTAAACGGATAGGTGAAGGGAGACCATTCCCACCAGCGGGTGCGTCCCGATCCAGGCGGTACTTCATGCCCTGCTTCGAATGCGGTTACCGCAAGCTGCGGCGTAAGCAAAAGATCGTATGTCTGATGCAGCTGGCACATGCGCCTGGCAAAGGCTTCCCGCGCCCGCTCCAGTTTGCGGTAGGCAAGCGCGTCGACGCCGAATCCCGACTGCGCGAGCACAAGCAGCGGCGGGTCCAGCAGCGCGCGCTGCTTTTCATTCATCGGCTCAATGGCAAGCGCGAGCGCCACGGCCCAGAGCGGCTGCATGATTGCGATCGGGTCCTCGAGTTTGAGGTCGAGGTCTTCGACCGTAGCCCCTAGCGATTCGAACACTTTCGCTCCGGCGTCGACCTTGTCCGCCACATCCGGATCCACCCGCGCATAACCCAACGTGCGGCTGTAAGCGATGCGCAAACCTTTGACGCCGTCGTTCAAGCCTGCGCTGTAATCGATATTCAGTGGCGGCGCCTGATACCAGTCGCGCGCATCCGGCCGCGCGATCACGCTCAGCATCAGCGCCGCATCCTCCACTGTGCGGACTATGGGCCCTTGATGCCATAAGGTGCCGGCGGGCGAATGTGGATGTACCGGCACGATACCAAACGTGGGCTTGAATCCGAACAACCCGCAGAACCCTGCGGGAATCCGGATCGAACCGCCTCCATCGGTGGCAAGATGCAGCGTGCCCATGCCCAGCGCCGCAGCGACTGCGGCGCCGCCGCTGCTGCCGCCGGGCGTCATGCCTGGATTCCAGGGATTCACGGTAACGCCCGTGAGCGGACTATCCGTCACCCCCTTCCAGCCAAATTCAGGCGTAGTTGTTTTGCCGAGAAACACGGCGCCCTGTTCCTTCATGCGCGCCACCGGCGGAGCATCTTCGGTCCACGGCTGCTTGGGGTCGATCGTGCGTGAGCCGCGCAGCGTCGGCCAGCCCTGCGTCACGATGAGATCCTTCACCGTGCTCGGGACACCGTCCACGCTTCCCGCGGGCGCGCCCTTGCGCCAGCGCGCTTCCGAAGCGCGCGCATCCTTGATGGCACGGACTTCGTCCACCATGACAAACGCGTTATAAAGGGGTTGCAGCCTGGCAATGCGTTCGAGCGCGGCTCGGGACACTTCGACAGGAGACAGTTGCTTGCTTCGGTAAAGCGCCGTCAATGCGGCGGCGGACAGTGAAAGCATGTCGTCTGACATGTTGCTGCTGCTCCTGCTGTAGTGGCCAGCGGCCGATTCCGGCCGGAATCGCGGGCTCCGTGGCTAAAGACCGCCGCGGAACCCGGACACACTTATCGCCTCATGCCTTGCCTTTCATCGCTGCGAGCACCGCCTCGGCAGTAATCGGCATGTGCCTCACGCGCGCACCGACAGCATTCGCGATGGCATTCGCAACTGCCGGCGCCACGATAGTGGACGCCGGTTCTCCGACCCCGCTTGGATGATGGCTCGACTGAATAATGGTGACATCGATCTGAGGTACCTGCGCCAGCCGTATCGGCTGGTAGTCGTGGAAGTTGCTCTGCTCGAAGCTGCCGTTCTTCAGCGTCAATTTCTCCGACATGATCTGGCTTGCACCCCACAACGCCGAGCCGCGGACCTGCGCCTCGATATTGGCCGGATTGACCGCGATGCCGGGATCGATTGCAATGGTGATCCGGTTGATGCTGAAGGCACCGGACGCTGGATCGACCGCAACTTCGGCAACACCAGCCACCCAGGTTGGACTCTGGCGTTCCTCCGCAGCGGTGACGGCGATCCCCATTCCGGTGTTGGCCGGCAGCCTTTTGGTACCATAACCCGATTTGCCCGCTGCGACGCGCAGACAATTCGCGAGCCGCAGCGCGCCGCCGACCGTAGCCGACTCGTACAGTGGCCAACTGCCCTCTTTTGGCCAGGG
>DATMZQ010000233.1:0-6385 GCA_035573615.1 Burkholderiales bacterium
GACTGCCGCGCGTTTTGTGCAGGCCGGTATCAGTCACAACGTCGGGGTTGTCATTTTTCTGGAGGACCTTACGCGGGTACAACAGCAGGCGCAGCAACTGAAGCTGGCATCGCTCGGACGGCTGACCGCGAATATCGCGCACGAAATCCGCAATCCGCTGTCGGCGATCAACCATGCGACCGAGTTGCTGCTGGAAGAGTCCGCTCTGCGCGGTTCACCACACGGCCGGATGCTGCAAATCATCCACGACAATTCGCAACGGCTCGACCGTATGGTGCAGGACGTCCTTAAACTGAACCGGCGGGACCGCGCTGTACATGAACACTTCGATCTGGGCGATTATCTGGAGACCTTCGCTGGCGAATTCTGCGAAATAGAAAAAGTACCGATGGATATCATTCGCGTCGAGATGCAGATCGAGGCTACCATCTACTTCGATCGAAGCCATCTCAACCAGGTCATGTGGAACCTGTGCCGCAATGCGCTGCGCTATTGCCAGAAACAGCGAGGAAGCATAATCGTGAACGTCCGCTCGGGACCGCGGCAAGGTACGGTAGAATTGAGCGTTATCGACGACGGCACGGGCATCGCGGAATCGCTGCGCGGTCATCTTTTCGAACCGTTTTTCACTACTGCGTCGAGCGGGACGGGGCTTGGCCTTTATATAGCGCGGGAAATCTGCGAGGCCAACGCAGCGACTCTCGACTATGTTGAGCGGCCGCGCGGCGCGCAATTCAGTCTGGTCTGTAGAGGAGTGTCAGCGTGAAACGCAAAGAGCAGGCTTCAGGAACACCATCTCGTTCGGTGCTCATTGTCGACGACGAAGAAGACATTCTGGAGCTCATCGAGCTTACGTTGCTGCGCATGGGACTAGACGTAGAGCGCGCGACTACTGTAAAAACCGCCATCGAGAAGGTGCAGGATGGTGATTACGACCTCTGCCTCACGGACATGCGGCTTCCGGACGGTGAAGGGCTGGAACTGGTGCAATTCATCTCCGATAACATATCCGATCTGCCGGTCGCGGTCATCACCGCGCATGGCAATACTGAAAATGCCGTTGCTGCGCTGAAGGCTGGAGCCTTCGATTACCTGGCTAAGCCGGTTTCACTGGAACAACTGCGCACGCTGGTCAAATCCGCGCTTTCGCTTCCGCAGGCTACAGCAGCGAAGTCTTCGACCGAACAAGCGATGCTCGGTGATTCGGCGGCAATCCAGCAGGTACGTGAACTCATCGAAAAGCTGGCGCGCAGTGAAGCGCCCGTGCACATTACCGGCGAATCCGGCAGCGGCAAGGAATTGGCCGCCCGGCTCATTCATCAAAAAGGCGCCCGCCGCACCCAGCCATTTGTTCCGGTGAACTGTGGTGCAATTCCCGAAAACCTGATGGAGTCGGAATTCTTCGGCTATCGTAAAGGTGCATTTACCGGCGCTGACAGCGACCGCGACGGGTTCTTCCAGGCTGCGCACGGAGGCACGCTGTTTCTCGACGAAGTTGCCGATCTCCCGCTGCCGATGCAAGTCAAACTGCTGCGCGCAATCCAGGAAAAAAAGGTGCGCAAGGTGGGCGCGACGCAGGAAGATCCGGTCGACGTGCGTATCATCAGCGCAACCCATCAAAAATTGGGCGAATGTGTGGAAGCTGGCAAGTTCAGACATGATTTGTATTACCGTCTGAATGTAATTGAACTGCGCATGCCTGCATTGCGGGAAATGCGGGAGGACATACCGCAGTTTGTCGTGGCGCTGCTGGACAAGCTAGCCCGTAATGCGGGTTCCAAGAAGCCGGAAGTCGCTCCAGAAGCGCTCGAAGAACTCAAGCGGTACGATTTTCCGGGAAACGTGCGTGAATTGGAGAACGTGCTAGAGAGGGCAATGGCTTTATGCAGCGAAGGCAAGATTACGGCCGAAGATCTGCAGCTTACACCGGAGGACTTGCCTGGTCAGCCCGTCGTCTCCGGCGCGGAAAGCAAAGCACCTCTGCAGGATTATCTCGATCGCGTGGAGAAGGATGCAATTCTTGAGGCCCTGGAAAAAACTCGCTACAACCGTACTGCGGCCGCGAAGGTCCTTGGCATCACATTTCGATCCATGCGCTACCGGATGGAGCGTCTGGGGCTGAATTGAGGCGGGGAAGCGCGACCTTCTAACCCAGTCCGCGTTGCGTCGTTTCGCTTACGCCCCCGTTTACCTTTCAAAATGACAGACACGCTGGCATGGGCCCTGGATCCCGCGGGATATCTGGGAGCCGCGCGCCATGTGCCTTCTCCAAACTGTGATGATCGTCCGGACGGCTCGTCCATCGAGCTGGTAGTGGTGCATAACATCAGCTTACCCCCCGGCCAGTTCGGCGGTTCCGGCATCATTGATCTTTTTACCAACAATCTCGATCCCAATGCACATCCGTACTATGGTCAAATCGCCGAGGCCAAGGTTTCCAGCCACTTTCTGATACGTCGAGACGGCGAATTAATACAATTTGTGCCTTGCAGTCGACGCGCGTGGCATGCGGGGCAATCCGAGTGGCGCGGCCGCGCACGGTGCAATGATTTTTCCATCGGAGTGGAACTGGAAGGCACCGATGAGCGGGATTTCGACGAGTCGCAGTACGCCACTCTGGCCAGGCTCACCTTAGTCCTTCTGAATTCCTACCCTATTAAGGAATGTACCGGCCACTCGGACATCGCCACCCCACGCGGGCGCAAAAGCGACCCCGGACCGCATTTCGAATGGCCGCGTTTCCAGGCGATGCTTCGCGAGCGCGGATAGCGCCTTGCAGCCGACTGGCGGAGCGCTGTCACCTTATCGGTACCTTGCGGCAACGCGACTGAAAAACAACTATTGACCGCGCCCAGGCGTAGTTCATGGGTACGATTGGTATTGCTTCACGCACCCGCGTCCATTGTTAGATGGCGAGGCTCGGCGCCATGCTTCCATGGTTGCCGGGATGGCAAAGCCCAGTTGTCGGTCCGAACTCTTCTCTGAGTCCGCAACCCTGCCACAGACTTCAACCCAATAACAATGCCGGACCGCAAGTGGAAATTTTGCGGTTGCATCATCGGTTTTTATTTGATGCAAGCGCAATCACTTCGAATTCCGGGACATGAAAATTTTCTTGACAGGGTTAGTGAGGCTACTAGAATTAGTGAAAACATAAGCCATGGGCACAACATATAGTGGTCGGCGTCCATTTTGAATCCTGCTCGGCGCGTTGCTTGCAAGCGACAAAAATACCTGGGGGAAAATTATGCAATTAGGTACGAATCTGACCGCACCGGCGTCCGTCGGCAATTATTCAGCAGAAAACGCCGGAAGCGATGAGAAGGAGCGTTACGCGCAATACAAAGTCATTCGACGCAACGGGGCGGTGGTTTCGTTCGAGCCGGGCAAAATTGCCGTCGCCGTAACGAAGGCCTTTTTGGCTATCAATGGCGGTCAGGGCGCGGCGTCGGCTCGTGTACGCGAATTGGTCGAAAAACTGACCGAAGCGGTCGTAAACGCGCTCATGCGCCGGCAGCCGAACGGTGGCACGTTCCATATCGAGGATATTCAGGACCAGGTCGAACTTTCGTTGATGCGTTCCGGTGAGCACGAAGTGGCGCGAGCCTACGTTCTTTACCGGGAGGACCGGGCTCGCGAGCGCGCCCGAATTCGGGAGGCGCGTCCGGCGAGCGCCACGCCCGGCATTAACGTGGTCGAAGCGGGCCAAACACGGCCCCTCGAAATGGAACGGCTGACCGAACTCATCAAGGAATCCTGTGAAGGATTAGGCCGGGCGGTCGACGCCGGCTTGATCGTTCAGATGACGCTGAAGGATTTGTACGATGGCGTACCGATGGACGAAGTGCGCAAATGTACGATTCTTGCCGCCCGATCGTTGATAGAGAAGGATCCCGGGTATAGCTACGTGACCGCGCGCCTGCTACTTAATAGTGTGCGGTTCGAAGTTCTGGGTGAAGAGGTCGCCCAGACTGAGATGCATTCGCGCTATGCCGAGTATTTTCCGCAATTCATCAGGCACGGCATAGCCGCCGGCTTGCTGGATGAGCGATTGGGCCGGTTCGACCTGAAGTCGTTGGGCGCCGCGCTGGATGCCAATCGCGACCAGAAATTCGGCTACCTCGGCCTGCAGACTTTATATGACCGTTACTTTCTGCATATAAGCGACCGGCGCATCGAATTGCCGCAGGCATTTTTCATGCGTGTCGCGATGGGGCTGGCGATCAACGAGGTTGAACGGGAAGCACGTGCGATCGAGTTCTACAACGTGCTGTCGAGCTTTGATTTCATGTCCTCGACGCCGACATTGTTCAATTCAGGCACTCAGCGCTCGCAACTGTCCAGTTGCTACCTCACAACGGTCGCGGATGATCTGGAAGGCATCTACGAGGCCATCAAGGAAAACGCGCTCTTGTCGAAGTTCGCCGGTGGACTGGGTAACGACTGGACCCCGGTGCGCGCGCTCGGTTCCCACATTAAAGGAACGAACGGTAAATCGCAGGGAGTCGTCCCTTTTCTCAAAGTAGTGAACGACACCGCCGTGGCGGTCAATCAGGGTGGCAAGCGCAAAGGCGCGGTGTGCTCGTACCTGGAAACCTGGCACCTGGACATCGAGGAGTTTCTGGAACTGCGGAAGAATACCGGAGATGACCGCCGGCGCACCCACGATATGAACACGGCGAACTGGATTCCAGACCTGTTCATGAAACGCGTTATGGAGGCTGGAGAATGGACTTTGTTCTCGCCAGCAGACGCCCCGGACCTGCATGAGAAGGTTGGCAAGGAATTCGAGGCCGCCTATTGCGAATACGAACGCCGCGCCCGAACGGGAGAACTGAAGCTGTTCAAGCGCGTCCCGGCGCTTACCATATGGCGCAAGATGTTGACGATGTTGTTTGAGACCGGGCATCCATGGATCACCTTCAAAGATCCCTGCAATATCCGCAGCCCGCAACAGCACGTCGGCATGGTGCACAGTTCGAATCTGTGCACTGAAATCACGCTGAACACTTCCGATACCGAAATAGCGGTCTGCAACCTGGGTTCGGTGAACCTCCTTGCCCACATGAAGGACGGCAAGCTTGACCAGGAGAAGCTGAAAGATACGGTATCGACTGCCATGCGCATGCTGGACAATGTAATCGACATCAACTATTACGCTGTCAACAAGGCGCGCAACGCCAATTTCAAGCACCGTCCCGTCGGGCTGGGGATCATGGGATTTCAGGATTGCTTGCACGAAATGCGCGTGCCTTACGGGTCAAGAGAAGCGATGGAGTTCGCCGATCGGTCGATGGAGGCCGTGGCCTACCATGCTTACTGGGCATCGACGGAGCTGGCCGATGAGCGTGGACGCTACTCCACTTATGACGGCTCGTTATGGTCGAAGGGAATTTTGCCGCAGGATTCGCTCCAGCTTCTGACCGAGCAGCGCGGCGGCTATGTCGATGTGGACAAGTCCTCCGGCCTGAACTGGGAGCCTCTGCGAGCCCGGATTCGCCAGTTCGGTATGCGTAATTCCAACTGTTTGGCGATTGCGCCCACCGCGACCATCGCCAATATCGTCGGCGTTTCCGCTTCAATCGAGCCGACCTATCAGAATCTGTACGTCAAATCGAACCTTTCCGGCGAATTTACGGTGACCAATGAATATCTGGTTCACGACCTGAAGAAATTGAGCATGTGGGACGAAGTCATGATCGCGGACCTGAAGTATTTCGATGGCAGCCTTGCCAAGATCGATCGCATTCCACAGGAGGTTCGCAGCCTGTATGCCACTGCTTTTGAGGTGGATCCAGTTTGGGTGGTGGAAGCAGGGTCGCGACGGCAGAAATGGATCGATCAGGCTCAGTCGCTCAATATCTACATGGCCGGCGCTTCAGGAAAAAAACTGGATGAAACGTACAAGCTGGCCTGGACCAGCGGGTTGAAAACGACGTATTACTTGCGCACCCTCGGCGCGACATCTACGGAAAAATCCACGGTGCGAGGAGGTCAGTTGAACGCAGTCCCGACTGACGGCGGGTTGTCCGGAGCAGGAACGACTCAGGCGGCGATCGAAGATGCCAAGTTCTGCGCCATTGACAATCCAGAATGCGAGGCTTGCCAGTGAAGGGTAAAGCCGGCGTTATTGATTGCGGCGGAGGCTAACTTGGACTTTGCCAAGTTAAGCGCGTTGCACAACAGGAACGATAAGCCCGGAATGCGAAGCATGCCAGTGGCTGAGCACCATGGCCTTTATGTTTCCTGCATTTTGATGGATTGCGCGCGTCATGACATCCGGTTGTCTGCGCCATGTCGGCTGTTGGCGCTGAACCGAGAATGCAGTCCCAGACGCGAAGTCTGCCAATAATGGTCAGAAAGAAACGGCAAGTTGCCAATAATG
>DATMZQ010000234.1:0-4822 GCA_035573615.1 Burkholderiales bacterium
GATGGTGAGGGAAAACGATAATACGGTTTACTCGGTTCAGATCGACCGGATCGAAAGTTTTAAAACCCGCGAAGGCGTGCACTACGGCTCTTCCGAAGCGCTGGTGCGCGCCGGTCTCGGCAGACCGCAATCCATCCAGGAGTCCGCTATCAGTGAAATGCCCCGCGCGTATTGCTATATCAGCGGACTTGGCGTGCAACTGGATGCCACTGGACATGTTGCCAGCCTGATCGTGTTTCCAGGTTCGGACTTGCGCAAAATCTGCAAGGCGCAACCGGCCAAGACACCCTGATCTCTGCTGTCAAATCAACCGCGACCCATCAGCGCGAAACGTCGCAGCAACCGAAACTCTGCTTCGAGTTGCGGTTGCACGAAAACAGCCAGTTCTGCCTGGTTAGTAGCGGAAGTTATCGCTGGCGCGAACCAGCCCTGCAGCCAGGGAAGCAGGAAGCCGGCATCGCGATCGTCGAGCCGTTGCGTTAGCGTCATGTGAAAGCGATACTCGTCCAGCACAAACGGGTATCCCCAGTGCTCAAGCAAATCCCTTTGACGCGCGGTTAATCCGGCGGCGTGCCTGCGTTTACGCTCGCTTGCGTCAAGCGGCGCGCGCAGCGCATCGAGCGTGGTCACGCAGGTTTCTGCCATTGCCTCCAGTTGCACCGCTGCACCGGCGGGGCGCAAGGCAAGGAAGCCGCTTATCGTGTCGACCTGCAGCGGTGGCATTACGAAAGCAGGCAGCGAATGCGCAAGTTGCGCGACTCGTGTCATCAATTGCGATTCGTCCGCACCTTCGGCCAGTCTGAACGGGGCCTTGAGGGTCGCATGGAAACCGTAGTGCCTCGGTGAATGCGTTATTTGTGCTACGCGCTGCGCATCATATCCCGGTACCTCTGGCTGGCTAAGCTGCAATCCTGTTTCGGGGTCGCGACCCAGCCAGCGACAGGCAGTTTCCCACAGCAGGGAATCCCGATGCGGAACGAGGTACAGCGCATATCGGGCAGCAATCACGATGAGTTTGAAGACATGGGCTGCAGTATCATACGGCCTTCGGAATGTGCATGCCCCCAGAGTCTTCCTTATGCAACGTCTCATTACCAATGCGCGCATCGTCACAAACAGCGACTCATTCATCGGCACCGTTGCCATCGAAAACGGCTTGATCGGAGAGTACGACAGCGGGCCCACTTCCCTGCCGGGCGCAGAAAATTGGGAAGGCGATTATCTGATTGCCGGCCTCGTCGAACTCCATACAGACAATCTGGAGAAACACCTGGAACCTCGGCCCGGCGTGCGCTGGCCGGCAATGTCTGCGCTGCTGACGCATGATGCGCAGATCGCCAGTGCGGGCATCACGACGGTACTCGATGCCATGGGCGTCGGCGATTTCGACGCGCGTTCGATTCGCGCCAGCGGCCTGCACGCTGCCACTGAAGCACTCAACCACGCACGCGAACAGGGATTGCTGCGCGCAGCGCACCTTCTGCACATGCGCTGCGAAATTGCATGTGACAATGTGGTGGAAGTAGTCGAGCCGTTCCTCGATGATCCGACCGTAAGGCTGGTGTCATTGATGGACCATACTCCAGGACAGCGGCAGTGGATGGACGTCGAGAAATTCCGTACCTACACCCAGCGCAACCAGAAATGGAGCGACGAATATCTTGCGCAAGTAGTAAAAGAGCGCATGGATATGCAGGTCCGTAACTCCGGGCAAAATCGCCTGCAGTTGCTTGAGCTTTGCCGCGATCGCAGCCTGCCCATGGCGAGCCATGACGATACCGTGCCAGAGCACGTCGAGGAAGCGGTGGCAGCCGGATTCCGGATTTCAGAATTTCCGACGACGAAAAGCGCTGCCAGCGCAGCGCGCAAGCATGGATTGGGCATCGTTATGGGGGCGCCAAACCTTGTGCGTGGAGAATCACACTCGGGAAACATTTCGGCGCTGGAGCTGGCCAAGGCTGACCTGCTCGACGTGCTTTCGTCGGATTATATTCCCTATAGCCTGTTGCACGCGGTTTTCCTGCTGCGCGATCAGGCTGGATGGGCGCTGCCCAAAGCCGTGGCAACCGCCACACTGAATCCAGCCCATCTGGTCGGGCTCGATGACCGCGGAGAAATCGCGCCGGGGAAGCGGGCCGATTACGTTCGCGTGCGCGAATCGCGCGGTGTGCCGGTGCCGCTCGAGACGTGGCGCGACGGCAAACGAATCGCGTAAATCCCCGTAATACTCAATGAAAATCGCAATACCGGGAAAACACATGATGCAATATCTGACTGCACCGGCGCGCATCTGGCTGCTCGCGCTAGTAGCAATGATGGTGATGCCGCTGCAGAGCCTTGCCCAAACGCTAAGCATCGGTCTCATCCCTTCCGAAGACCCGCGCCTCATGGCGAGCGAGTACCAGCCGCTAATCGACCACCTCGCCAAAGCGCTCCGCATGGAAGTCAAACCATTTGTCGCAACCGATTACAACGGCGTCATTGAAGCGCTACGCTCAAGAAAGCTGGATGTAGCGATGCTGGGACCCTTCTCTTACGTGCTGGCAACGACCGTTGCCGACGTCGAGGCATTCGCGGCGCCGGAAACCAGCAAAGCTGGCCTTTCCTATCACGCCGTTATCATTGCTCGTAAGGACCGCGGCTTCCGGACACTCCTGGATCTGAAGGGACGCAATTTCGCATTCGTCGATCCAAGCTCAACCTCCGGACATCTGTTTCCGAAAGCCGCGCTGGTAAAACTGGGGTATGACCCGGACGACTTTTTCGGCCGCGTCGTTTTTTCCGGTGGGCACGATGCCAGCGTGCTCAGCGTACAGAATGGCAAGATAGACGCGGCAGCGGTGGCAGACACTTTGTTGGAAGCCGCATACTCGCGGGGGATCGTCAAACGCGAAGATCTACAGATCCTGTGGACTTCGGAACCCATTCCGACAGTGCCTTACGTGATGCGCAAAGATCTTCCCGATGAGTTGCGCAAACGCATACGGGCGGCCTTTCTTCAGATTCGCGACCTGCCGGTCGGCAGCCATGCCACCATCGTACGCGTCGATCCGATTGACGATTCCGCTTATGACGGCATACGGGAAACGGCCAAAGTTCTCAAGCTGGAACTCAAGAAATTCAAGTAAAAAATCCGCAGAAGTGAGCGCACGACCGATCAAGCGGAAATGGTGACGTCCGGTCGGCCATCGAGCGCGGCATCCAGCGTGTGCCAGCCCAGCAGCGCGCAATTGACCCGCGACGGAAATTCCCGAATCAGCTCGAGCATCGGCAACTGACCGGCGTCCGCATGCAATTCGGAAGCGGCCGCAGGATCCCGCAACAACTTCTCGAAACTTTTGTAAAGCGTCCTGGCCTCCTGCACAGTCTTGCCCTGTACGGTTTCGGTCATGATCGAGGCCGATGCCATCGATATCCCGCAGCACTCGCACTGAAAGGCGGCCTCTACGACCCGGCCTCCCTCGACTTTCGCAAACACGTCAAAGGTATCGCCGCAGAGGGGATTGATGCCGTGCGCTCGATGGCTGGCATCCCGCAGTTCATGGAAATTGCGCGCGTTCTTGATGTGATCCAGGATCACTTCACTGTAGAGGCTTTTCGGTTCTGCCACGGACGAAGATTCCTTCAAGCGAGCGGCCTTCCGCCGTCGATCGGGATAATACAGCCCGTGGAATATTGTAAATGCAGCACCACCGCGAGCGCGGCGGCGCCAATTTCATCGGCAGTCGCAAGGCGTTTCAGCGGTGTACGCGCGGCCTGTTCGTCACGCCACTTTTGGTCCAGGTTCTTCACAAAATCCGTATCGACGAGACCTGGCGAAACCGAGACCACTCGAATGGCTGGCGCTAACGCCCGCGCCAAAGATTTGGTCATGGAATCCAATGCCGCCTTTGACGCGCAATAGGCCACGTTACTGCCCATCGCGGTTACCCCTGCAATGGAGGAAATGTTGATGACCAGCCCATCCCCACGCGCCGCAAGTAATGTTCGGAACGCTCGCACCGCGGCAAATGGCCCGCGCCAGTTTACGCGGAAGATATCGTCGATCAACCGGTCATCCAACGCATCGAGATCGCTGTGCTGGACGAATCGGGTAATGCCCGCGCAATTCACCAGCACATCCGTACGACCATGCGTGTTCTCGACGTCCGTCGCCAGCGCACGCAATGCATCGCTGTCATCCACTGCAATATGCGCGGCAGAATGTCCATCGCCCGGCAGAGTCGCGACCAGATCTCGGGCGGCGCGTTCTCCGTTGTTATATGTAACGACACAAATCGCGCCCGCTTCAGCGAAATGGCGGCAAATTGCGGAACCAATCGCTCCAGAGCCGCCAACAATAACGGCAACATGGTCTTGCAAGCTGCGTGAAGTCATGCGGGTATTGAACCACAGAAGGTGCCATTACTGGGACGGCACCCGACGACTCTGCGTTACCGTGCCCGACGTGAGGGTAGTTTCGCCACGACTGACCGATTGCTATGCGACCCCATGGGCGTTGCAGGGCCCTGAGCAAACGTCTTTTCAGGGACAACGGAACCCTCGTCTGTCTGCCGTTGAAGCATATCCCGAAAAAGTCGTTGCGTGGTGTCTGATGGCGGAACTCCGAGCACAACTGAAAGCGTATGCTTGAGACGGCGGTAACTACTGAAGGCCTCGGTACGCTTACCGAGCCGCTCGTAACAGCGCATCAATCCTTGGTGGAATGATTCGACAATTGAATCAGCTTCGATGCCTCGCAGGTAACATTGCAAGGCGCCTGCGAGATCGCCCTGCGATTCCAGTACCGCGGCGTGTCCGGAAAGCGCGTGAATAAATTTGC
>DATMZQ010000235.1:0-2258 GCA_035573615.1 Burkholderiales bacterium
AGCTCTTTCAGGCCGTGGTCGGTATTGCGGTTTCGATGATCCCGGAAGGCCTGCCTGCACTTATCACGATAACATTGGCAATCGGCGTGCAACGAATGGCGCAACGCAGCGCGATCATTCGCAGGCTGCCGGCGGTTGAAACACTCGGCTCGGTATCGCGTATCTGCTCCGACAAGACCGGTACCCTGACGCTCATGGAGATGATGGTCGTTTCCGCTGTAACGGCGGAATCGACCTATCAGATAACCGGCAACGGTTACGCCCCGGAGGGCGAGGTCAAGAAGGACGGACAGCCAATCAAAAAGGATGCAGTCCTCGGGCTTATGGGTCAGGTCTCCACGCTGTGTAATGACGCGGAGCTCTTCCAACACGAAGGAACGTGGAAGGTAGAGGGAGATCCGACGGAAGGCGCGCTCTATCCCTTCGCTGCCAAGCTCGGCATGGATCGAGAGAAAGAGCGGACAGCATCTCCGCGTATCGATGCGATTCCATTCGAGTCAGAACACAAATTCATGGCCACGCTGCACAAGTCTGCCGCGGGCAAGGAAATTCTTCTGGTCAAGGGCGCGCCCGAGGTGATCCTTGAACACTGCGATCGTCAGCAGGTCGCGGATGGGCAACCTCCGTCGCTCGACCGCAAGCACTTCATGGAAGCTTCGGACAAGCTGGCCGCGCAGGGCGAGCGCGTATTGGCCCTGGCGTGGCTGGAAAATCCGGCTGTAAAAAAAGGGCTCAGTCCTGCGGACCTGCCGAAGACTCTGGTCCTGATTGGGCTGATCGGATTGCTGGACCCGCCTCGCAAGGAGGCCATCGAAGCAGTCAAGGAATGCCATACCGGCGGCATTCGCGTCACGATGATCACGGGCGATCACAAGATCACGGCGGCAGCCATCGCCAAGATGCTCGGCATCGGGGATGGCAAAACCGCTATCACCGGGACCGAGATCGAAGAGATGAGCGCTGCGACGCTGCAGGAGAAAGTCAAAGACGTCGACGTATTCGCGCGCGCAAGCCCGGAACACAAGCTCCGGCTGGTGAAAGCCATTCAGGCCAACAAGCAAATCGTGGCGATGACGGGCGACGGCGTAAACGACGCACCGGCGTTGAAAAAAGCCGACATCGGCGTCGCCATGGGCATCAAAGGTACCGAGGTGACGAAGGAAGCCGCCGGGATGATCCTCGCGGACGATAACTTCGCCTCGATCACTGCCGCGGTAAAGGAAGGCCGTACTGTCTACAACAACATCGAAAAAGCGATCCTGTTCATGTTGCCGACCAACGTTGCCCAGGCGCTGGTTATCGCGGTTGCGATCTTCGTCGGCTTCACCATGCCCATCACGGCACCGCAGGTTTTGTGGGTCAATATGGTGACCTCCGTCGCGCTTGGGCTCGTCATTTCGTTTGAGCCGCATGAGCTGGACGTCATGAACCGGCCGCCGCGCAGCGTGGATCGGCCAATCCTTACCGGCTTCGGAATTTGGCGCGTCATCTTTGTGGGACTGGCGCTCCTCGCATTTACGCTCTGGGCGTTCTTCTGGATGAAATCGCTGAATGCCTCAGATGCGCTCGCCCGCACCGTTGCCGTCAACGCCATTACGATCGGCCAGGTGTTTTACCTTTTGAACAGCCGTTACTTGCTCGACTCTTCGCTTTCTCTGAAAGCTCATCTTGGCAACAAGTATCTGCCATTGGGAATCGGAGCGGTTGTTATCCTGCAGCTTTTGTTTACCTATGCGCCGCCGTTGCAGCGTCTTTTTGACAACGAGGCGGTCCCGCTGTGGGTCTGGCCATGGTTGCTGGCAGGCGGGTTGGTGTTTTTTATTGTCGTGGAGATCGAAAAGCTCATTATTCGTTCAACCGGTCTGCGCAGCGCGGTGACGGCCGTGGAGGCAGGTGCATAGCTGTGCGTAGCTACGTGCCGAGCCCCATCAGATGCGCTGCAGACCGCCAGGCGTGGTTCGTCAGAGCCTCCAGATTGCGTACGGTATCGACGCGAACGATTGCCTGATCCGCTGTCAGTGCGCCCTTCGCCACCTCACTCAGCGTCGTGCTCCGGTGCGAGCGACGCAGCTCGCTCAGTGCATTGGCGCAGCGCTCCAGTTCGGCGATGGACTCTTGCGCCCCTGAATTGGCCGGGGCCTCGGGGCTGGTTGGCAGCAAGCCGCTGCGAATTGTAACAGGGTGGGCCTCCGGCAAAACCGCGACCTTCTCAGCAATCGATGATGCGCGCTGCATTGCTTGCGCGCACAACTGCGCGG
>DATMZQ010000236.1:0-5698 GCA_035573615.1 Burkholderiales bacterium
ATTGGTACGATAAATCAAACATCTCCGATCCGAAGATTGCGGCGGTTCTTTACGATTGATGAGTTTGGTAAATGGCGCGCGTCGGGCTCGCTGGCGGTTGGCCCGATGCGTACCAGCGGTCGCATACGGCGCGGGGAATGTTTTTCATGCGGCCGCTTACTGCTTCATATTCCCGGAAAGCTCGATGTCTATCTCGGCCGGCAGCGTCTGGATGCGCAACTCACGGTTGTTGCTCCACTGTATTGCCTGACCGTTGCTGAGGACGCGGCCCGGCGCGGTCGCATAGGGCCATTGGTAGATTAATCCGCCCGACGGAGGATTCAGTCCTTCGTCGATACTCAGCAATAGATGCTGGCCATCGCGATGCAGCGCATAACTCAAGCTGCCGTAAGGCGTGCGCAATTTCTCTATGCCGATGCCTGGCCCGGCCAGCCAATCGGCCGGAACGCCGGCTCCCAGCACCAACGCGTGATCCTCGGGTCGCTCGTAGGCGAATAAGTCGAGCGCGGATTGAATGAAATCCGATGCAATCCAGGTGTGGGGCATATCGCCTACAAAACGTGGCTGGCGTGCGTCGCGGCCGACCACTTCGGCCCACTGGTTCCAGCCGATGGGTCGACGATCGGCGAGGAAGAAATTTAGCAGTTGCGTCGCGCGCTCGCGCCAGCCCAGGCGCACAAGGGCGCCAACCTGGCGCAATTCGTAGGGCGTGTATTCCATCCACTGGGTGTCGCCATCGCGCCGCTGCACGAAGTCGTTCCAGTATCGCTCGAACGTGTGCTGCAATTGCGGCTGGGGCAACTGGGCTTGAGCGCCGGCCACGGACAGCGCAATCGTGGTTGCCGTGGGATCGAAATCGCCGCGGTCGGCGCTAGCGGGGAGGTAATCAATGCCGTGTTGCGCGATGCTTGCAACCAGCGATGCATGCAGGTCGCTGCGGAACTGTTCGAGGCGGGCGCGGATCTCCGCGGCGTCTTTGCGGCCAAGCGTTCGCGCCATGTCGAATGCATCAGCGTAGCCCGCGAGGCTCCAGAAGTCGTCCCAGTACGAATAGGCCGGCCGGTCCGAATAGCCTTCGTGACTGATCGAAGCCGGCATCAATCCGTAGAATGCGCGCCGTCCCGGACTCAGGTTCTGCTCTGTGCGTTGTGTGCTGCTCAGCAGGTTCATATAAGACACGGCGGAGGCAACATGCGGCCACATTTCCTGCAACCATGCGCGGTCACGCGTGTAGCGGTACTGCTGAGCGATAAGGTGGATCAGTTCACCCTGACTGTCGTTTTCCGCTACGGGATCGGCGCCTCGATTGTCCACACAGCAGGGCACCTTGCCATTCGAAAACTGGTGGGACGCAAACCATTGCGCGAATTCGCGCACGACCGGCGCGTGGCCCAGGCGCAGCAACGCGTCCCCCATCATGCTGCCATCGCGAATCCACGAGCGCGCGTACGAGCGGCTGCCCGGCTGTAGAGCCGGTCCTGTCCGGTTGATGAGCAGGTGGGCCAGTGCAGTGCGCAGAACATCGGGGAGTGGTCCTGCCTGGACGGGCATGTGCAGGGAAACCAAATTTAATCTGCTGCTCCAATACGCCGCGGTACGTTCCTGCTCGAGGTCCATCCAGCTCACCGGATCCTTTGCCGGCAGCACGGGCGTGCCCGTCAGGGGAGCCACCAAGCCCACACTCCGGCTGCCGGCGGCTGGCAATTCCAGCCGATATAGCAGCACGCCGGAAGCCAGGCCGGTCTCGTCTTTGACGGCATTGGCCGGATGTGCAGCAGGTCTCGCAATAATTTGTGCAATCGTCCCCGCATCGAAATCCGCGGCAATGAATTGGTCTGGAGTTTGCAGCGGCCATACTGTGCGTTGCCCATTGATGGTTACCGCCTGTCCGTCCCATGCCAACGCGTGAATCGGTGATACGCCTCCCGGCACATTCAGAAATTGTGTTGGAGGATTGACCTGGAACGGCCTGATCGCCAATGCCAACGTTATAGCGCGCGGACGGTCGGACGTGTTTTCGATGGTGTACCGCGCCAGCAGCTGAGAGCGATCACGATTGCCGCTGGCGAACACCGTAGTGCGCATGATCAGACTGCCGCGCAACCATGTTACGGTCGGAATGGGTAGATAGCCCTCGCGCAGCGACTGTTGTGCACGCACATCAGCCCAGGAGATAAAGTTTTCGCCCTCGAGTAGAAACGGTTCGATGGAGCCGGAGCGGGGCGAAATTTCGATCGCGCCATCTTCGGACAGAAGTCCCTGGGCCGTGCCGCCGTCAACGCCGAGAATGGTCCAGTAGCTTTGCTGTCCCGTGAACGCTCGCGGGTACTCGCCAAAACTCGCGTCCTTGGCGATAGACTCGATGAAACCATTCTGCGAATCTCCGTAAGCGGAATCCTTGATCTCGATCTCCGCCAGGCCGTACGCGTGGCCCGGGCCATCTTCCAGATGCAATCGCACGTAGCGCGCTTCCGATTCGGGCAAGAAATGGGGGTCGGTGGCGCCGTTGCCGTCGATGACGTGGCGCACCGTCTGCCATCGCTCGCCGTCGTCGGAAAGTTCGATGGTATAGCGCGAAGCATGCTCGCCCGGTAACCAGTGCAACACCAAGCCACCAAATTCGCGTGGCTGCTGGAAATCCAGCGTCAATGTTTGCTCCGCACCCATTGCTGGATCGCTGCGCCAGGCCGTCGAGCTGTTTCCATCGAACGCTTGAGCCGGCCGGGTTGGTGCGAGCATTGAACTGGCATTTGCCGTCGCAACGGGCACAGCAGCACTCGCGGGAGGCAGCGTTCGCAAAGCCAGTTCATCGAAACACACACTGCCTTTGCCGCCTTCGCGCCCTCTCGCAATCACAAACTCCAGTTGCGCGCTGTGTGAGAGTTCATGGTCTTTGGACGGACCCCAGGCGAATGAGATGTTCCGTTTCTTGAAGCTCACGCGTCGCCATTCATGAGCGAAGACATAGTCAGGGCGATTGACCCACCAGACATTTTCTCCAGTGTTGTCGACCAGCTTGAACTGCAGTGCATTTGCGGGCGCATCGCCGCGTATCCAGAACGAAAATTCGTAGTTGTCCGGATAGTCCAATGCCAGCTCGCGGCCGACCGTCACATAGCCTGACACCGTGCCGAAGTCAAAATCCGCGCACAGCGCATTGCCGTTTTGTCCCGCCCCTGCGCGAAGTTTTGCTTTGACGTCGTCGGACGTGGAGACGCGCCACCCGCCAAGGTCATCGAAGTGATCAAGCAAGCGCAGCGGGGCCTGTTCAGAAGCCGGTACACGCGGGGTAGCGCCAGACGCGAACAGGACAGCGATAAGCAAAACGTACGCAAGCCCCGCGCGGACCATCTTTTGCGACACGTTCATCCCTTGACGCTACCGACCAGCAGGCCGCGGATGTAGTATTTTTGCAAGGCGAGAAACAGCAACAGCACCGGCAGAATCGTCACAACTGAACCCGCCATCATCAGCTCGCCGTCTTGCGCATGCTCGCGGGACAAAGATGCCAGCGCGACCGGCAAGGTCTGCAAATGCGCGTCGGTCAGCACGATCAGCGGCCACATGAAGTCGTTCCAGGAACCCAGGAACGTAAACAGGGCCAGCGACGCCAGGATCGGTGCCAGCAGCGGCATGATGATGCTGAAAAAGATCCGGAATTCTCCGGCGCCATCGATGCGGGCCGCTTCCATCAACTCGTCCGGGATCGACAACGCGTATTGCAGTACCAGAAAAATGCCGAATATGCTGGCCATGGCCGGCGCAATAAGCCCGCCGTAACTGTTCACCAGCCCCATTTGTTTAAGCAACAAAAACAGCGGCATCATTGCCACCTGGCCGGGAATGATCAGGGTCCCGATCAGCGCCTTGAACAGGCGCTGCTGGCCGGCGAACTGCAGCTTCGCGAACGCATAACCGGCCATGGCGTTGAACAGCAGCGAAATCACGGTAATGACTGTGGCAACGAACACACTGTTCAGCAGGTAGCGCGTCATGCCTCCGCGCATGAACAGTTCCCGATAATTGACCAGTGTGGGCGACTCGGGAAGCAATGGCGGCGGCAGTGTGCTGGCTTCGCCGGGAGTCATGAAGGATACCGATAGCATCCACAGCAACGGAAACAGGCTTACCAGCGTCAAGCCAGCGAGCATCCCGTTAACCAGAATGGAAGCAACAGGTGTTTTCACGCGGCTGCCTCGCTTCTGGAAACGCGCATGAGCGTCCAGGTCACTGCAAACATCAGTATGAAAAGCAATACCGCAACGGTGGAAGCAGTGCCGAAGTTCCACCACTTGAAGCCTTCCTCATACATGAAATACAACACACTGACCGTGCTGCGCAGCGGACCACCTTGCGTCATGACGTAGGGTTCCGCAAACAGCTGGAAATATCCCGCTGTGGTCAGTATCCCGACCAGGATCAATGTCGGCCGCAAGATCGGCAGCGTGATGTAAACCAGCTGCTGAAACAACGATGCACCATCGATGCGCGCCGCTTCGTAAACTTCTTCCGGAACAGCCTGCAGATTGGCCAGAAAGATCACCATGTTGTAGCCAAAATTTTTCCAGACGGCGAGCAAAATGATGGTGGGCATCGCCAGGTGCGGATCGCCGAGCCAGTCGAGCGGAGCAATGCCGAGGTGAGCGAGCACATAATTCACCATGCCGTAACGCGTCTGAAAAAGATAACGCCATACCACGGCGACAGCGACCAGTGTGGTGACGACCGGGGCGAACAGCGCGGTGCGAAAAAAGGGCTTGAAGCGCGCGACCCGCGCGTGCAACAACAGCGCCGAGCCGAGCGACAAGCCAATCGAAAGCGGCACGCCAATGACAACAAAATATAGAGTATTGCCCAATGCCTGCCAGAAAAGCGGAGTTCGCAACAGCATCAGATAATTGTCGAGACCGACGAAGCGCAGGTTGCCTGTGTCGGCGAGCGCGTAGATATCGAAGTCCGTGAAGCTCAGCGCCAAGCCGGCAACGACAGGGAATGCGAAAAAGAAGCCGATCACCAGCAAGGCCGGGGCAACGAATGCCCATGCCAGCGGCGGCAGCCTCATTGCGGTTTGCCATGCGCCAACATCCAGCGGCGCTTTTCGAGAATGGCGTCGACGCGCCGGTCGAGCGAACGCGTAGCCTCGTCAATGCTGACGCCTCCAGTGACGACTTGCTCCGCCGCAAGCTGCATTTCATTCATGATGCGCTCCCACTCTGGAACTTTTGGCGCGGGGCGCGCGCGCTCGAGTTGGTCCCGAAACGCTTTTGCATAAATGTCATTTGCAAGATGCTCGTCCTGCCATGGAGTGCGCCTGGGCGGCAGATTTCCGGTCAGCGCATGGAAGCGAACTTGCGTGGCGGGTTCGGAAAGATATTCGATCATTCGCCATGCGGCCTGCGTGCGCCGGGTAGAGCGGAAGATCACCAGGCTGGAGCCTCCTGCGGTGGAGGCGCCTGGACCGTCGGGTCCAGGCAGCGGTGCAGTCAACCAGTCGCCACGATGCTCGGCAGGCAAGCGACGCTTGAACTCCTCGATATTCCATGGCCCGGACATGTAGAAGGAAAAATAACCTCGTCCGAACTCGGTCCAGACGTTGGAAATGGCGCTGTTGTTCATGGCCGGCGCCCAGCCATTGCGAAACATCCCCGCATAAAAATCCAGTGCGCGGTGAAATCCCGGCCCGGAAAAATGTCCCCAC
>DATMZQ010000237.1:0-3666 GCA_035573615.1 Burkholderiales bacterium
GAATGCCCGCAATGTTTTGCGGTTGTGGATCTTTGGGCGCATGGATGGTGATCGTTGCGGTGCGCGTCTTGCGATCCACGGCAACGTCCACATGCGCATAGTGGTAACCCGCTGCATCGATCGCGCGAGTCAACGGCGTCAGCGCAATGCCGGCACCCGTGCCAGCGCGATCGCTTTGCGCGGCCAGCGCGGCCGCGCGCTGTTTGACAACCGTGTCGAACTGCTGTGGCCGCGCGATATGATCCACGAGCTTCCACTGCTTCGCGCGATCTGCGCGCACGCCTTCCGCAGTGGAGCAAAACACATCCGCCAGATCGCGGCGCACTTTCTTCTTGTCGGTGAGGCGCGTCAGGCCGCCGGTGCCGGGCAATACGCCTAGCAGCGGGACCTCTGGAAGGCTGACCGTGGACGAGCGGTCATCGATCATCAGGATCTCGTCGCAGGCCAGGGCGAGTTCATAGCCGCCGCCTGCTACGGTGCCGTTCACCGCCGCAAGGAATTTGAGGCCGCCATGCCGGCTGGAATCTTCCATGCCATTGCGCGTCTCGTTGGTAAACTTGCAGAAATTCACTTTCCACGCATGCGAGGAGAGCCCAAGCATGTAAATGTTGGCGCCGGAGCAGAACATGCGCTCACGGGCGCTGGTGATGATCACGCACTTGATCTGCGGCTGCTCGAAACGAACGCGGTTCAACGCATCATAGAGTTCGATGTCGACTCCGAGATCATAAGAATTGAGCTTCAGTTTGTAGCCCGGCTTGAGTCCCTTTTCTTCGTTGACGTTCATGGCCAGCGTGGCGATGCTGCCGTCAAAGGACAGGCGCCAGTGCTGGTAGCGCCCGGGGTGCGTATCGTACGTCGTGGGCGGCTCGAGGCCGCGTTTGTCGTCAACCACTGCGCTCATGGTCTCTCCTTGCCTCGGGTGGCAATGCGCGCCGGAGTTCTTTGAGGCTCTGCCTGGCGCTCCGGCTGCCGGTGTTCACGATGCTATCTGCCTGGCCGTATAACGCCGCGCGGCTTTGCAGAATGCGTTTGAGGTCGTCCATTGCCTGCGCGTTCCCAGCCATGGGCCGCATGTCGCCCTGCGCCACCACGCGCGCCATGTGTTCAGCAGGTTCTGCCTTCAACCACACGGTGAAGCAAGACGCGAGCAGCAGGTCATAGGTGGCTGGTTCCGATACGATGCTGCCTCCCGTGGCAATTACGCACCGGCCGTGGTTTTCCAGTGTTTTCTCCAGGCAGCGGTATTCGTGGCGGCGGTAGCCCGCCTGTCCGTACATCAGGAATATCTCGGACAAGCTGGTACCGGCCTCGCGTTCGATCTCACGATCCAGTTCGATGAATGGAATTTCGAGTTCAGCTGCCAGCGCCGCACCGAGCGTCGATTTGCCGGCACCCCGCAGTCCCAGCAAGGCGATCCTGCCGCTGCGCCCTTGCGGAGCGCTGCTGAATTCGCGCAGCAAGTGCGCGCGCACGCGGGCCAGCCGTGCTCTGGGGAGCCGCTGCAAAAATTCCTGAATCAGCGCGAGTTCGGCGGGCTGCTGATCCGTCTCGTTCAGCAGGTTAGCCAACGGTATTCCCAGTGCCACGCTGACCTGGCGCAGCAACAGAATCGAGATATTGCCCCGACCGGATTCGAGTTCGGCAAGATATCGTTCAGACACGCCGGAATCGGCGGCCAATCCCTTGCGGCTCAGATTGCGCCGCACCCGGCAATCGCGCACGCGATGACCCAGGGCCACCAGAAAAGCGGCGTCCCGCCGCTCGTCGGCACCGGTTTCCCGGGGGGACTTCGGATCGCGCGCGCCCATAGTTTATCGATCTAGCATTTATCGCTTTGGCTATACTGCAATATATTGCAGCAACAAAATCCAACAAGCATCATAATACATATCATCATACTCACGATAAAAATATAATGAGACCTTCTCGGTCGAATAGCCGTGGCGCTTGAATTCACCATCCTCGTCGGCACCCAGACCGGCGTTGCGCAGCTGGTGGCGCAGGAAATCGAATTGCGCCTCGATGGCAACGATGTGCACATCAAGACGCTGCTGATGGATGAGCTCGGTCCCGGCGTCTTCGATGGAGGCGGCCTGTTCCTGATCTGCACATCGACCTACGGGCAAGGCGACGTGCCGGATAACGCCAGGCGTCTGTATGAGGGCCTGCAGTCGGAGCGTCCCAATCTTTCAAACGTGCGCTATGGCCTCATCGGCCTGGGCGACAACAGCACGCACGCGGCCACTTTCTGCTTTGCCGCAAAGAAGTTCGATAGCATCCTTGGCGAACTCGGCGCGCACCGCATCGGTGAACCGTTGTTCAACGATTCCTGCACCTGTTTGCCGGAAGACGATGCCGCGGAGTGGATCGAACGCTGGATCCCTCTGTGCCGCGCGCAGTTAGGTGTGCCGGTTTCAAATTGATGCCGATCGCAAATTGGCCAACATCCGCCTTGCAAAGCGAGGCCGGCTGGTATATTGCGTGCGGCAACCGGGGGCAGCGATGTTTTCACCAAAATCGAAAGGGTTAGCGTGGCCGGACTGAGCCAGGCGGATCACGGCGTCAGCCCGCCATTGATCACTATTCCACGCGACTACAACGCGGCGCACGATCTTGTCGAGCGCAATCTGCTCGCGGGACGTGGCAGCAAGACGGCTTACATCGACGATAACGGGCGATACTCCTTTGCCGAACTGGGCGAGCGCGTGAGTCGTGCTGCAAATGCGCTGACCGGTCTCGGCCTGGAAATGGAAAGCCGCGTGATGCTGGCGCTGCTCGACACCATCGATTTTCCCAGCGTTTTTCTCGGCGCGATCAAGGCCGGCGTCATACCGGTGCCAGCGAACACACTGCTGACAACCGCCGATTACAAATTCATGCTGGAAGACAGCCGCGTCCGCGCGCTGATTGTTTCCGAAGCGCTGCTGCCGGCCTTCGCACCGCTGCTGGGCAATGTGTCGACACTGAAGCACGTCATCGTGTCCGGCCGCGATGCGCACGGTCATCTTCATTTGCAACAGCTCATGGCTGCAGCCAGCGCAAAATGCGAGCCGGCATCCACCAAAGCGGACGACGCCTGTTTTTGGTTGTATTCCTCCGGGTCCACGGGCACGCCGAAAGGCGCCGTACACGTCCATTCCAGTCTGATCCAGACCGCCGAACTGTATGCGAAACCGGTTCTGGGCATTCGAGAAACCGACGTTGTATTCTCCGCAGCCAAGCTGTTTTTCGCCTATGGGTTGGGCAATGCGCTTACGTTTCCGCTTGCCGTGGGCGCCACCGCACTGCTGATGGCGGAACGTCCCACGCCGGCCGCGGTATTCAAGCGGCTTAAGGAACATCGACCGACCATTTTTTACGGCGTGCCAACGCTCTACGGAGCACTACTGGCGCATCCGGAGCGGCCGATCAAAAGCGAGCTGGCATTGCGCGTATGCACTTCTGCTGGCGAAGCACTGCCTGCAGAACTGGGCCAGCGCTGGACGGAACAGTTCGGCGTGGAAATTCTGGACGGCATCGGTTCAACTGAAATGCTGCATATTTTTATTTCAAATCGCCCCGGCGAGGTGCGCTACGGCACCACCGGCAAGCCCGTGCCCGGCTACGAGGTGCGGCTCGTCGACGACCAGGGCAACGTCATCACCAAGCCGGGCGAGCTCGGCG
>DATMZQ010000238.1:0-2818 GCA_035573615.1 Burkholderiales bacterium
GCTACGCTGATGTTTGGCTGCATGGTATTGCTGCCACTGCTGCCGTGGTGGGAGGCGACCATTCCGGTTTTTGTTGTCGCGGGATTCGGCTTCTACATGTTTCACAACACGCTGCAGACGCGGGCAACGGAAATGGCGCCGCAAAGGCGCGGCACGGCCATTGCGGTATTTGCGTTCAGCCTGTTCATGGGGCAAGCAAGCGGCGTTGCGATCTGCGGCGTCATGATTCACCTGCTGAACTACGGCTGGACGTTCGGATTCGGCGGAATCAGCCTGGCACTTCTGGGAATATGGTTTGCTGCACGCATCGCGCGGCATCGCGCGCAAATACACACGCAGCCAGTCTAATTTCGGATCTGCGCCAAACGCGAAGCTTCAGCCCTGCACGATGCGGTTCAATTGCCCATCCGAAGTCATCAGGTAGAGCTCTCCGGCGGCGTCCTCGCCAAAACTGGTGATACTTCCTCCCGGGCGCAAAGCGGCCCAGTCGAGCGGCTCGCTTGCCATACCGTTCGCAAGGCGGAAACTGCGCACAAATCCTGCACAAAAATCCGCGTAAAAGTACGTCCCCTGCAACGCCGGCATGGCGGAGCCGCGGTAAACATAACCGCCGGTGATCGAGCAGGCGCCGTTGGAGTGGTCATACTCCAGTTGTGGCGTTGTGAAACCACCCGTATTGCAACCCATCCCCGCAGGAAAGCAGTGATTTCCCTCCATCACGTTCCACCCGTAATTGACCCCGCGTCCGGCGCCGTTAGCCTTCGTGGCGACATCGACTTCTTCAAAATTTCCCTGCCCCACGTCCCCGATATACAGATCGCCTGTTTGGCGGTCGAAGCTGAAACGCCAGGGGTTGCGCAAGCCCAGGCTCCAGACTTCCGGACGTCCGTTCTGACCCACCAGTGGATTGGACGGTGGAATACCATAGGAAGGTCCCCCTTGAGACACGTCGATGCGCAGCAACTTGCCCAGCAACTCATTCGGATTCTGCGCGCGGTTGCCCGGATCTCCGCCACTGCCACCATCGCCGAAACCGATATAGAACAGGCCATCGGGTCCGAAAGCAATCATGCCGCCGTTATGGTTTGCGAACGGTTGCGTGACCGTAAGCACAATGCCGTCAGCATTGGGTGCGGCGACATTGGCGTCGGCACTGACCCGATAGCGAGCGATGACGGAATTACCGCTAGTGTCCGTGTAATTCACGTAGAAGCGCCCATTGCTGGCGTACAGCGGGTCAAAGGCCAGTCCGAGCAACCCCTGTTCGGAACCTGTTGAAACCAGGCTGCCGATATCGAGAAAAATCCCGATCAACGTGTTTGTTTCCCTGGCGATCACCTTGATGCGTCCGCCTTTTTCGACGACGAACAATCGGTCGGTATCACTCGGCGGCGCAGTCAGGAAAACCGGAAAGTCGAACGTCAGTGAGGATGAGTCGATCCGCTGCAGCTTGAGCGGCATACTCTGTGGCGGTGCCGGATCGCCGCCACCGCCGCCGCAGTCAACAAGGAACAGCGTCAGTGCCAGCCCGTACAGCAAAAAGTTTCCCCGCGATCTGATGCGTGCGTGCATGGCTGCCTCCCTGCGCAAGTAAAGAGTCAGTAGGCTGACTCTTGAAACGAGCGGAAGTTCTGGGTCAATGTCTCTCGCGCCCGACGGTGCAGGGCGCTGGCCTTGTTCGCGGGATCCCGTCATCATGTCACGACACGGGCTGCTTCGTTCCCACGCGAGGAATTTTTGCATACGGACTGCGGCTGTCGGTTTTATTTGTGCGGTATGTCCGGAGGATACGGTGACCAGGGGACAGCTCGACCATGCAGGCGTGCGCATCTTATGGCTGCGGTTGCGGCGCCCGCGTCTCGCGGCGGGTGTCGCCGGCGGGATTCTGGCCTACGTGTTGCTGCTATTGCTCGGCGATGCGCCGGGTCGCATCAGAATCATCCTGGCATGGGACATCGGCGTTTTGCTGGCGATGATATTGCTGGCGGGACTGCGAAACACTTCTCCAGAGACCATGAAGCGCATCGCAGACCGGCAAGACGCGGGGAAATGGGCCGTGCTGCTGCTAACGTTATTGGCGGCAACCGCAAGTCTGATCACCATTGCCGGCGAAGTACCGTTTGTCAGAAACGCAACCGATCTTGAAAAACTGTGGCGCATCGCGCTGATCGTGGTCACGATCATCCTTTCCTGGACGTTCATTCATACCATTTTCACGTTGCACTACGCCCACGATTACTATTCAACCAGTCCGGTTGCGGCGGGCAAACCGCGCAAGGGACTCGCGTTTCCCGGCGAGGCCATGCCGACTTACATGGACTTTGCGTATTTTTCTTTCACCATTGGCATGACTTTCCAGGTTTCGGACGTCCAGGTCACCGACGCCGACATGCGCAAGCTGGCCTTGACTCACGGAATCATTTCTTTTTTTTACGCCACCGGCATCCTGGCGCTGACCATCAACATGGTGGCCAGCTTGATCTGACATTGCGCCTTGATCTGACCTTGCCGCCTGATTTGACCATTGGATTGCGCGCAGGATGCACGATTCGGAAAATGTGACCGCGGTGTGACACGCATCATCCTGCGAGGAATAAACCCGCCGCCGCGGGTTTATTGGTGTTGCAGCCGACGGTTCACTTCGAATCAGTCTCGGGGGTCGCCATGATCGTTCCGTCGCTGCCGGTGGCGGCGCTGTCGGCGGCTGATTGCTCTGTGGCCGCCGTGTCGCTCATGGCTGCGGCAGTATCCGAGACTGCCGGGGTGGTTTCCTCTTCCGCCATGGCGACCGTGGCAAACGATCCGGTGGATGTCAGCA
>DATMZQ010000239.1:0-6965 GCA_035573615.1 Burkholderiales bacterium
AACCGCATTAGCCGAGTCGTGCTGGGGAACGCTGCACACGCGATTGCCGGAATGGCGATGCACCTGCCGGCCGACGCACAGTCGAAGCCGGCGATTGGACTGACAATGTTTGGCGTGACTACCAGCTGTGTGACGCAGGTGGTGTCCGAGCTGCAAAACGAATTTGACTGTCTGGTGTTTCATGCCACAGGCACGGGCGGCCAATCCATGGAACGGCTGGCAGACAGCCGCATGCTAACTGGCATCATAGATGTCACCACCACCGAGGTCTGCGATCATTTGTTCGGCGGCGTACTGTCCGCCGGCGAAGATCGTTTGGGTGCCATCGCGCGTAGTCGCATCCCTTACGTCGGTTCGGTGGGTGCGCTCGACATGGTTAATTTCTGGGCGATGCAATCCGTCCCCGAGCGTTTCCGTTCGCGCCTGCTATACAGGCACAATCCCAATGTAACGCTAATGCGAACGACGGCCGCCGAATGCCGCAAGATCGGCAGCTGGATTGCCGACAAGCTCAATGCATGCGAAGGTCCGGTGCGTTTTCTTATTCCGGAAAAAGGCGTTTCCGCACTGGATGCACCAGGCCAGCCATTTTACGATCCGGACGCCGATGCAGCGCTGTTCGAATCACTGTCAGTTTCATTGAAGCAAACTGAAACGCGCCGTCTCATGCGACTGCCGAACCATATCAACGACCCGGCTTTCTCCGCCGCACTGGTGCAGCAGTTTCGCGCAATTGTCCAATAATTCAGGGAACCGCCATGCCGGCCATTGAACGGAAAAAAATACTGGAGAAATTCGCGGACATGGTCAAGCGCCGCGTGCCCATCATAGGCGGCGGCGCGGGAACCGGCCTGTCGGCGAAATGCGAAGAAGCCGGCGGCATCGACCTCATCATCATTTACAATTCCGGCCGCTATCGCATGGCGGGGCGCGGCTCGGCAGCCGGCCTGCTTGCATACGGCAATGCCAACGACATCGTTAAGGACATGGCGCGCGAAGTTCTACCGGTCGTAAAGCACACGCCTGTTCTCGCCGGGGTAAACGGCACAGATCCTTTTGTACTGATGCCTCACTTTCTGGCCGAGTTAAAGCTTATGGGGTTTTCCGGTGTGCAAAACTTTCCGACCATCGGACTATTCGATGGCATCATGCGAGCGAGCTTCGAAGAGACCGGCATGGGTTTTGGACTCGAAGTCGATATGATCCGTGAAGCGCACGGGCAGGATTTGCTGACCACGCCCTATGTTTTCAATCCCGGCGAAGCGCAGGCAATGGCGCAGGCCGGCGCCGACATCATCGTTGCGCATATGGGTGTCACGGTCGGTGGCAATGTTGGTGCGTCTTCGGCCAAAACCCTGGATTTGTGCGTGCAGGAAATCGACGCAATCGCAGAAGCCGCCATGACGGTGCGTAAGAATGTAATAGTGCTCTGTCACGGCGGTCCGATTGCGCTGCCTGCGGACGCCAATTTCATTTTGAAGCATGTGAAGACATGTCACGGCTTTTACGGGGCCAGCAGCATGGAACGGCTGCCGACCGAAATTGCACTGACTGAACAGACACGCAAGTTCAAGGCAATCCAGTTCTGACAACAGGAGATACCGATGATAAAGGTGTATCGAAGCGCCATCATCCATTCACCGGTTGATACGGTATGGAAGCTGGTGCGCGACTTCAATGCACTGCCGAAATGGCATCCCGCGATTGCGACCAGTGAGATCGAAGGCGGACTGCCGGCGGACCAGATCGGCTGCGTACGCCGCTTTACCCGCCGGCGTGATGGCGGCTTGCTGCGGGAGCAACTGCTTTCGCTGGGGGACGATACGAGGACATTCACCTACAGCATTCTGGTGTCGCCCATGCCGGTAGCAAACTATGTTGCATCAATGCGCTTCACGCCGATCACCATGCAACATGCCACGTTCGCCGAATGGTGGGCCGTCTTCAATGTGACGACCTTTGCGCAGCAGGCCACCGCCGACGATATCGGCGACAACGTCTTCGTAGCGGGATTCGCGGCTATCGACAAGCTGCTGGCGGGCCGAAAGGAGGCGCAATGACAAAAGTATTCGTGAGCGCCGTGATTAATGCACCGGTGCAGGAAGTCTGGTCGCAAGTGCGCGACTTCAACAACCTGCCTGAGTGGCATCCCAAATTCTCGCGCAGTCACATCGAAAACGGGCTGCCGAGTGATCGTGTTGGTTGCGTGCGGAACTTTGACATTGCCGGTGGCGGCGGAACGATTCGCGAACGTCTGCTCGAATTGTCGGACATGGACTATAGTTTTCGCTACTGCATTCTGACCTCCCCGCTTCCGGTCGAACGCTACGTGGCGCAGCTGACGTTGTATCCCGTCACCGTCGGCGACAAGACCGTGGGAATCTGGACGGCAGAATTCGACGTGACCGACGGAGATGAGGCAGGCGTGGTGAAGGCTGTAGCAGACGATACCTTTGGCAAGGCATTTGAAATCCTGAACGACCGCTTGGGCCGCAAGACTTAGGGCGCGGCACTTTGCGGACTATTTTCGAGCATCGAGAGCCGCCTCGAAACAGACGCGGACGGTCCTGTAAGGGCCGCTGGAATACCGTCCTGGTTTGCCTGGCATTCGCGAGTGCCTCGCTGCCGGTTGGCGCGCTGGCCGATGTCTTGGTCAGCACCGATGGCCAGCGATTCGTGGGGAAAGTGATCGAAGAAACCAGCGATAGTGTCGTGTTCGAGTCGCAGCAAAATGGCAGATTCACTTTCCCGCGCGCGCAAATCCTTGAACTTCAGCTATCGCCAGTGGAGGAAGCAACAAAGCCGCCGGCTGCCGCGACGGGTGAGCAAAAATCAAACAATCCCGAATGGAGGCCACCCGGGGTGGGCCACGACCATTTCGATTGGATTCAGCTGGGGTCGGGAGAGTGGCTCAAAGGGCACATCACGTACATTCAGAACAAGGAAATCGAATTTGACAGTGACGAACTGGAAGAACTCACGCTGGAGTTGAAAAAGATAGCGAGACTTTATTCCGCGGAACCGATGTTCGTTCAATTTGAGAACCATAAGCCAGTTTACGGTAGAGTCGAAATCGATCATGAGAACGTCAATGTCCTGGGGCCTGAATATTTAAGCCTGCACCGCGATGAGCTTACCGGCATCACGCCGAGTGGCGGAAAAACGGGCATCAGCAACTGGACGGGCAGATTCAATCTCGGATTGAACACGCAGTCCGGGAACACCGAGCAGATTACACTGAACTCCAGTGCAAAATTAGCGCGGCGAACGCCCAATACCGTCTTGCTCATCGACTTCCTGGGAAATTTCACGCAGACCAGTGGCGTCAAAACCGTCAGCAATGAGCGGCTCACCGTGAGCGATGACATCCGCATTAACCAAAAGTGGTTTGTCCGCGCGATTCAATTCGAGGCTTATCGGGATCCGTTGTCCAACATCTCCCATCGGTTCACTGCCGGGGTTGGAGTGGGCTACTATATTTTTGACCGCGACGATCTGGAATGGACTGTGTCCGCCGGGCCGGGGTACCAATCCACCAAATTTGATGAAGTGGCGGCCGGACAAAGTGATTCCGATTCCACGCCGGCAGCAGGAATCCAGTCACGTTTCAGCGTTGATATCACCAAGCGGCTTACGTTCATCCAGACGCTGGACACCCAATTTACCAATCCGGAGTCGGGCAAATATACTCATCACGCAGTCACCACGCTGGAATACGAGATCAAGCGGCATTTCAATCTGGATACTTCTTTTGTCTGGGATTATCTTCAGAATCCCAAGGCAAGATCGGACGGCGTCATTCCACAAAAAAGTGATTACTACACCAGTGTCAGCATCGGATTCAGGTTTTAGAAGTAGCCGGGCGTTGGAGCACAAGCGCCTTTTGGCCGCGCTTGATCTGAGTCAATGGCAACCAGTGGCATGTGTTATGGTTAAGGTGAAAAAATCGGATCAAGGACAAAAGATGGCCATGCGAAAATTAAACGGAAATGAAAGCTGTTTTGGACGAATCGCGTGTTGTATGGCTGCAAGCCTTTTTGCATCTTCGGGAATCTGCGCAGAGGCCACTGCGTCGACCCCGGACCAATGGCAGTTCGAAATAACTCCCTATGTGTTCGCCGCCGGGGTGAAGGCCACCACCGGCGTGGGTGGGATAACGGCCGATATCGATTTGAGCTTCAACGACATCGTGAACCACCTGGATTTTTATGGAGCAGCGCTGTTCGAGGCTCGCCACGGGCGCTGGACGTTTGGCCTCGATAGCTTTTACGTGCGCATGAAGGATGAAAAAGCCGCCTACCGCAGCGGCCCTGTGGGCCTTGTAGGGGCCAATGCCGATCTCAATATGCAATTGACCCAGCAGATCTACCAGCCTTTTCTCGGGTACCGGCTGTCCGAGGGCAAAATCAGATTTGATGTCATCGGCGGGGCACGCTACACCAACGTAAATATTGATCTGGGCCTCACCGCCTCGACAACGGCGCCTTTGCTGCCTGGCGGCGAGCGTAACGTCAGCACCACCAAGAGTTGGTGGGATCCGATCGTCGGCGTACGCGCAGACGTGCCGTTGATGGAAAAATGGTCCATCTTCGGGTATGCCGACACTGGCATTGGAGAAAACACGACTTACCAGGCCATCGCCGGCGTTAAATGGCAGATCTCGAACATGATTTCGACGTCGCTTGGCTATCGCTACCTGCGCCAGAATTACGATAGTGGCAACTTTCATTGGAATGACGCCACAACGCAGGGCGCCATCCTCGGGGTAGGTATCCGCTGGTAGCACACCGGATTGCGCTCCTTGATAGTCAGCAGAATGGTGCTGATGCCGCGCATGCCGGGACTGTAAGCAATTCTGCGCCGGTTCTGTATCTCTTCTGAGAACAGAAACAAGGTATATCGATGACGAAATCGAATCGGTACCCCAGCCGGGCATTGTTTGCATGTGTCGCGCTCGCAACTTGCCTCATCGCAATCAATCGCTCCGGTCTCGGAGCCGATGCGGCGGATCTATCGCGCTGTGCCTCGATCAAGCATGATGCCGAGCGTCTGCAATGCTATGACTCTGCGGGCCGAAAGAGCGACGCCGAACCGATCGAGCGTTTGCACGAGCCTGCGGCTGCCCCTCTAAAGCCGGCGTCCGGCACGCATCCGCCGACTGCGCTCTCGGTACGCTGGGAACTCGAACCCGAGACAAAGCAGGGATTGTGGGCGTTGCGCCCTCATCAGCCGACATTTTTCTTGCCGGTCCGCTACAGCAACAGCACCAACGACTCGCCGCAATCGCCGTCGCAGCCTGTGTCCGCCAGCGTACCTCTCGACAACACCGAAGCCGAATTTCAGTTCAGCCTGAAATTGAAAGCCGGTGAAAACCTGTTTGGCAGCGACGTCGATGTGTGGCTCGGCTACACCCAGCAGAGCCAATGGCAGGTCTACAACGGCGAAATCTCCCGCCCATTTCGCGAAACCGACTACCAGCCCGAAGTATTTTTCTCGCTCCCCACACGCTACGATTTCCTTGGGCTCACCGGTCGGTTCATTAATCTTGGACTGGTGCACCAGTCCAACGGCCGGGCCGAACCGTTGTCGCGCAGCTGGAATCGGATCTATGCTCAATTCGGATTCGAGCGAAACGGCTTCGCCCTGCTGGTACGGCCCTGGTACCGTTTGCAGGAGGAAGCCTCGGCCGATAACAATCCAGACATCGTGCACTACATGGGCCACGGCGATGTCACAGCGATCTACCAGCGTGGACGGCAGCAGTTCTCACTGCTGGCGCGGTACAACAACGGTTACGGTGCGCTGCAGGGCACCTGGAGTTTTCCCATACAAGAACGCTTGATGGGTTACGTCAAGGTCTTCAATGGTTATGGCGAAACATTGATCGACTATAACTGGAACCAGACCACAATCGGCGTTGGCATTCTGCTGATGGACTGGCTGTAGCGCCAACTTGGGTCCTGGCGCATCCAAGCATACCGTACGCTATTCCATTAGCTTTGCCATCGGAGAAAACTGCTCATGAAATATTGCCTGATCTGCTTGTTAGCCCTGCTGTCACTTGTGCCCGGTTGTGCCACAACCGATTTGACCGGCCACTGGAAAAATCCAGAATACTCGGGAGAACCGGCCAGTAAAGTCTTGGTCGTCGGCATTGCCGATCACCCGGGGGTGCGCCGCGTATTCGAAGATACCCTTGCGCAAGCCCTTACAAAACGCGGTGTACAGGCCGTTGCAAGTTACAGCGTGGTTCCCACGCGCGGCAAGATTTCGGAGGAGGAATTGGTGAAGGCCGTAGAACGGACGGGCGTAAACGGAGTGCTGATCACGCGTTTGGTCCGCAGGGAAACTGAAACGTTATATGCGCCCGAGCCGATGGGGATGGCTCCAGCGGCGTACGGCATGAGCACGCGCTACTACGGTTATTATGACGCGGCCTGGAGCGATCACTACGAACCGGCGATGGCGCAAACCATCGAATATGTCATCGCCGAAACAGCATTGTTCCGTCCCGATGTGCAAAAGCCGGTCTGGTCTGGCACCACGCGTTCGCAGAGAATGGGGGACGTGCGCAAGGCAACCGAGGATTTTGCTGAAGTGATGATCGACGCAATGAAAAAAGATGGCGTCATTTGAGCGCTCTGCGGCAATGCAGCCACTCGTGTCAAGGCCCTGACCTGCATGCGCGGTACCTGTGTCAACATGCGAATTTGCATCGCGGTCAGTCTTTGCTTACGGCTGGACGCGTCCGCTGCGATAGCTCATTGCGAACCAGACTGATATGAATGCGCAAGGTGTAGAGCATGTGCGCGAATGTCACCGGCACCCGCATGTGATTCGCCTTGAATTCAAGCTTGTCGAGAGCTAAGCGAAGATCGTCAGCCGGCGCTCGCGGCCCGCGCGAATCGAGATCTGCTTCCAGGAATTTGAGTTCACCATAGAGACTAAAGATGCGCCGGCGCATT
>DATMZQ010000240.1:0-7771 GCA_035573615.1 Burkholderiales bacterium
CCTTGCGCTCGGTGTGCGGGAGGCCAAATACGATCGCTTCGACATGAAAAAAGTGCTGGAGCGTTTGCTGGTCAAAGGCAGCATCGTGGTCAAAAAGGCCTATTGCGATTGGGAGCGCTACAAGGAATTCAAGGCGCCGATGCATGAATCGGCGTTCGAAATGATCGAAATTCCGCATATCCGGCAATCCGGCAAGAATTCAGCCGACATCCGTATGGTCGTGGATGCGCTGGACCTGTGCTACACCAAATCGCACGTCGATACGTTCGTGATCCTGAGCGGAGATTCTGATTTTTCGCCGCTGGTCTCCAAGCTGCGCGAGAACAACAAGGAAGTCATCGGTGTCGGCGTCAAACACTCGACTTCCGATCTGCTCATTGCGAATTGCGATGAATTTATTTTTTACGACGACCTCGTGCGCAAGGAAACGCCGAAACGCCCGCCGCGCAAACGTGTCAGCGCAAAGCCTGCGACTGGCGCAAAGGTGTCTCCGCCCGAAGCCCCGGATGATTCCCCGCTGGACGACAAGACGCAGAAGGCCATGGACCTGCTGATGAACACCTTCGATGCGTTGACCGGAGAGCGTGGAGGCGATGACAAGATCTGGGGATCAATGATCAAGCAGGCGATGAAGCGCCGCAATCCTGGCTTCAATGAGGCCTATCATGGTTTTAAAAGCTTCAACAGCTTGCTTGAAGAGGCCGCCATTCGCGGCTTGCTCAGGCTCGAGCACGATGAGAAATCGGGCGGCTATATTGTCCGGGCCGCGGAACCGGCAGAAGTCTGATGCTGAATTGACTACAGCATGGACGTGGTCCAATGGGTCTTAGCAACAGATTAGAATTGCACCAGTGAACAGATTCGCATGTCCGCGACGAATCAATCCAGAATAAAACCAGCAATTGAGCCGGTGCATCTGACTGACGGCACAGCTGTATGCAGTTTCCCGCCGATCGAAAGCCATGCGGCGCGTGTTCTTGTTCTTGGCAGCATGCCGGGAACAGCTTCGTTACGCGCGGGCCAATATTACGCGTACCGTCACAATGCGTTCTGGCCCATCATGGGGGCGTTGTTCGGTGCCGGACCCGAGATCGCATATGAAAAGCGGATTGTGATTCTGCGCCGTGCCGGGCTTGCGTTCTGGGATGTGCTGGCTTCTTGCGCGCGCGAAGGCAGCCTGGATGCGGCTATCGATGAAGAATCGATTGTGCCAAATGATTTCCGCACGTTTTTCGACGCGCACCCGAACGTACAGTATGTGTTCTTCAATGGCTCGAAAGCCGAATCATCCTTCAATCGCTATGTGCGGCCAAACCTCAGCGAGCGCAGCTTGCACTTTACGCGTCTGCCGTCGACCAGCCCGGCTCACGCATCGCTGCCGTTGTCGCGCAAGCTGCAAGCCTGGCGCGCTGTTGCGCAAGCGCTGGCGAAAAAATAGCGCCTGCCGGTCGCAGGCGCTATTTTGGTCTGCCCCTCAGTCTCTGTCCTCAGTCCTTAGCAGCAGCGGCAGACCTTGCTCCATTTCTCTTCCTGCCGTCTGGTAAAAAACTGTCGCCGGGTCAAACACGGCTGGCCGCCATGCGCGAGTTCGTGATGCGCGACATAGCGCTCATAGGCATCGTCTCCGGTGACTTCGCGCAGGTAGTGCCACAGCTGCCCGACACGAATCTTGAGTTGTTGCAGCATGATTGCCTCAATGTGCCGATGTGAGCATGTTCGGATCGAGCTGCGTCCGGATGTACCGCGCCTCGGACAGTGGCAGCACATTCTTGCCGGAGCGCATGCGCACGGACATGCGGATCATGTCGAAAATCACGACCCACAGCACGATGGCAAAAAACAGTGCCAGCGCGGCATCGATCTGCTGGCCGATGATTAGTTGCGGCGCCACGGCCGCGCGCTCCGGCGGCAACGTCCCGGCAGCCAACTTATCCGCCATGCTCGCGGCACCGGACAGAAAGCCGATGGCAGGATTTGGGCTAAACACTTTTTCAACCGCCGCCGTAGTGCATACCACTGCGAGCCATGTGAGCGGCAGTCCGGTGACCCAGGCGAAGCGCGCTTTTCCCATCTTGATCAGGATGCCTGTCGCCACGGAAAGAGCGATGCCCGCAAGCAACTGGTTCGAGATGCCGAACAGCGGCCACAGGATATTGACCCCGCCGAGCGGATCTTTGACGCCCTGCCAGAGGAAATAGCCCCAGGCAGCGACGAACAGCAAACTCGCTACAAGCGTCGCAGGATAGGACGAGACATTGCCGATCGGTTTCCAGACATGCCGCAGCATGTCCTGCAACATGAAGCGCCCCACGCGCGTGCCCGCATCCAGCGTTGTCAGGATGAACAGCACTTCGAACATGATCGCGAAGTGATACCACATGGACAGCAACGTATTGCCGAATGTGCTGCTGAAAATGGTCGCCATGCCGACCGCGAGCGACGGCGCGCCGCCCGTGCGGGCGAACAGGGTCTTTTCACCAACCTCATGCGCCAGCATATTCATCTGGTCCACGCTGACCGGGAACCCCCAGGAGGAAATGGTTGCAACCGCGGCCGCTGCTTCTTTGCCGACCACGCCGGCCGGACTGTTGATCGCGAAGAATACGCCGGGATCCAGTACGCAGGCTGCAATCACGGCCATGATGCCGACGAAGGATTCCAGCGCCATGGACCCATAACCGATCATGCGGATGTCACGTTCATTGGGTAGCAGCTTGGGCGTGGTGCCGGACGAAACCAGCGAATGGAAACCGGATATCGCCCCACATGCGATGGTGATGAATACGAACGGGAACAGCGCGCCCTTGAAAATCGGGCCGGTGCCGTCGATGAATTGCGTCAGTGCTGGCATCTTGATGTCTGGCGCAAGGATCAGGATCGACGCCGCGAGCAGGAACACGACGCCCAATTTCAGGAATGTCGACAGATAGTCGCGCGGCGCCAGCAGCAGCCACACCGGCAATGTCGCCGCTGCAAACCCATAGATCATCACGAACCAGGCCACCGATTCGCCGCTCCAGTCGAACGCGCCGCGAATGGCTTCATGGTGGTCAACCCAGCCGCCACCGACGACGCAGACCAGCAACAGCGCAATACCGATCAGGGAACCTTCCAGCACTCGACCCGGCCGAATGCCGCGCATGTAAATTCCGATCAACATCGCCACCGGTATGGTGCCGAGTACCGTGGCAGTCGCCCACGGGCTGTGCTTCATGGCATTGACGATGACAAGCCCAAGCACGGCGATGAGGATCAGCATGATCAGCATGGTGCCGACCATGGCTGCCCAGCCGCCCACCGGACCCAGTTCATCGCGCGCCATCTGACCCAGACTGCGGCCGTCGCGACGGGTGGAGCAAAACATGATCACCATATCCTGCACGCAGCCGCCCACCACCGCACCCGCGAGGATCCACAGCGTGCCGGGGAGATAGCCAAACTGCATGGCCAGCGTGGGACCGATCAACGGCCCGGGACCGGCGATCGCAGCGAAGTGATGGCCGAATGTCACCCACTTGTTGGTCGGCATGAAGTCGCGGCCGTTGTTGAATCGTTCTGCAGGCGTTGCGCGGGTCTCGTCCAGTACCAGCACTTTTGCGCAGATCCACGCGCTGTAGAAACGATACGCGACAAGGTACGTGCATATTGCGGCAGCAATGAACCAGATGGCGTTGATCGATTCGCCGCGATGCAGGGCGATGCCACCGATTGCAGCAGCGCCCCCAATGGCAATGGCAAACCACATGAGCTTGCTCAGAAGGGTCTTTGGCATGCTTCCTCCGGATATTTATTGCTGGCGTCCGGTGCAGCCGCAATGCGGCGCCGGGCGTTCGGCTGTATGGGTCCGGGCAATAATAGCAGCAAGGCCTGTGGCCAACACCATGCGGCGCGGCAGGACAGCCAGTCCGTGAAAGGGGCGTGAGCCAGGGGTGCAATGGTACAATTCGCGCCTTTCCGAAGCGCCAACCATTTTTATTTACATCCCATGTTTTCCCAGAGCCAGACTATCCAGGAATTCGACGCCGAGCTTTGGCAAGCCCTGCAATCGGAGCACCAGCGTCAGGAAGATCACATCGAGCTGATCGCATCTGAAAATTACACCAGCCCCCGTGTGCTGCAGGCGCAAGGTTCGGTGCTGACGAACAAATATGCCGAAGGCTATCCGGGCAAGCGCTACTACGGCGGCTGCGAGTTCGTTGATATCGCGGAGCAGCTGGCAATCGATCGTGCCAAGGCATTGTTCAAGGCGGATTTCGCAAACGTGCAGCCGCATTCAGGCTCGCAGGCCAACCAGGCCGTCTATGCCGCTGCCCTGAAGCCCGGTGACACGATTTTGGGTCTCTCGCTTGCGTCCGGCGGCCATTTGACGCATGGCTCGCCGGTGAATTTGTCCGGCAAGCTGTACAACGCAGTGGCGTATGGACTGAACGAAAAAGAAGAGATTGATTATGAACAGGTCGAAAGCCTGGCGAGGCAGCATAAGCCGAAGATGATCGTGGCCGGCGCTTCGGCATACGCACTGACGTTCGATTGGAAACGCTTCCGCGAAATTGCCGATGCAGTGGGTGCGTACCTGTTTGTCGATATGGCGCATTACGCCGGGCTGGTCGCGGCCGGCATCTATCCCAGCCCAGTCGGCATTGCGGACTTCGTCACGACGACCACGCACAAGACACTGCGGGGGCCGCGCGGGGGCATCATCCTGGCCAAGCTGCAGCACGAAAAAATCATTAACTCCGCCATTTTTCCGGGCATCCAGGGCGGACCGCTGATGCACGTCATTGCCGCCAAGGCCGTGGCGCTGAAGGAAGCCATGGAGCCCGCGTTTCGCGCTTACCAGACACAAGTGATCTCAGGTGCACGCATGATGGCGAAGACCTTGCAGCAGCGTGGATTGCGCATCGTCTCCGGCCGCACCGACTGCCACATGTTCCTGCTGGACCTGCGCGCCCGAAAAATTACCGGCAAGGATGCGGAAGCCGCGCTAGGCCGAGCGCATATCACAGTCAATAAGAACGCCATTCCGAACGATCCGGAGAAACCTTTTGTGACGAGCGGTGTGCGCATCGGCTCGCCCGCCATGACGACGCGGGGCTTCAAGGACGCGGAGGCCGCAAAACTGGCAAATCTGATCGCCGACGTGCTGGAAGCGCCCAACGATGAAGCCAACATCGGCCGGGTACGCACTGCAGTAATGCAGTTATGCAAGCAGTTTCCGGTTTACGGAAAATGAATTGCCAACAAAACGGAAACCAAAATCGCCAGCCACCGCGTCCATAGCCGCCAGCCGCTGCTTTCATGAAATGTCCCTTCTGCAAGCATCCCGATACGCAAGTCGTTGACTCGCGCGTCAATGATGAAGGAGACAGCATCCGGCGGCGCCGGCGCTGCCTGTCGTGCGACAAGCGCTTCACGACGTACGAACACGCGGAATTGCGCCTGCCGCAAATCGTGAAGTCAAATGGCTTTCGCGAACTGTTCGACGAGGCGAAGTTGCGCGTGGGTTTCAATCGCGCGCTGCACAAGCGGCCGGTGTCCGCTGATCTGGTTGATGAGGCCATCGAACGGGTCAAGCAGAAATTGCTGTCTCTTGGCGAACGTGAGGTCGATTCGAGGCGACTGGGCGAAATGGTCATGCGTGAGCTTTACAAGCTCGACAAGGTGGCTTACATCCGGTTCGCATCGGTATACCGCGATTTCCAGGACGCAGAAGACTTTCGCAACGCGGTGAAGGAAGTTCAGAAACCCGCTTCGCGCCGCAAAACCCGGTAATGTCGTTCAGTGCCGAGGATTTCCAGTGGATGGCGCAAGCGCTGCGGCTTGCCGAACGCGGGTTGTATACGACCACGCCTAATCCGCGCGTGGGATGCGTGCTGGTCAACAAAGCGGGGCGCGTGATAGGCGAGGGCTGGCACCAGCGCGCGGGCGAAGCGCATGCGGAGATTGTCGCGCTTCATGCCGCGGGCGCGGCGGCCGCGGACGCGACAGTCTACGTAAACCTCGAGCCCTGCAGTCACCATGGACGCACCGCGCCGTGCGCTGATGCGCTGATCGCCGCGAGGGTCAAGCGCGTGGTCGCGGCGATGCAGGATCCGAATCCGCAGGTCGCCGGTGGCGGTTTCGCGAAATTGCGTGCGGCTGGCATCGTGACGGAAACCGGTGTGCTCGAAGAACAAGCACGCGAGGTGAACATCGGTTTCGTTTCCCGCATGACACGCGCAAGGCCATGGATGCGCGTCAAAATAGCCGCCAGCCTGGATGGCAAGACCGGGCTGAAGAATGGCACCAGCCAGTGGATCACCGGCCCGGACGCGCGCCGCGATGCGCATCACTGGCGTGCGCGCTCTTGCGCAGTCATGACGGGCATTGGCACGCTCAGGGATGATGATCCGCGGTTGACCGTGCGCGATGTCGACAGCGCACGCCAGCCGTTGCGCGTAGTCGTCGACAGCCATCTGCGCATCGCGCCGCAGGCCAATATACTTGATGGCGGTGCGGTTCTGGTTGCAACGGCGACCCATGACCCGATCAAAGCCAAAGCGCTGGCCGCAAAAGGCGCCGCGGTAGTTGAGTTGCCAAATCCCGAAGGCAAGGTCGATCTGCTGCGACTGGTAGAGCATTTGGGAGAACTGGGTATGAATGAGGTACTGGTCGAGGCCGGGATGAATCTTGACTCCGCGCTGTTGCGGGCCGGAGTCGTGGACGAACTGCTGATTTACATGGCGCCCCACATGCTTGGCCATGCTGCGCGCGGCATGCTCGATCTCGGAGAATTGGAACACATGAAGCAGCGCCTGAATTTGCTTGTGCGCGATACACGTTCCTTCGGCGACGATGTGCGCATACTCGCGCGTATCAAGACACACTAAATGTTTACCGGCATAGTCCAGGCGGTCGGCCGCATTGAAAACGTAAAGGCAGCGGGCCGAACGGCCGCATTGACCATCCACGCTGGACAGCTTGACCTCACCGACGTAGCGGTCGGGGACAGCATCGCCTGCAACGGCATATGCCTGACCGTGACCGCACTGAAGCCGGATGGATTTTCAGTCGATGTATCGCAGGAGACGCTCAAAGTTTGCGCGGGGTTGATTGCCAACGCACCCGTCAATCTGGAAAAGTCGCTGCGTCTGGCAGACCGGCTCGATGGGCATCTTGTCACCGGTCACGTGGATGGCAGCGGAGAAATCAGAACAGTCGAGCCGGTCGAGGGGAATAATGAAATCACAATCCGTTTTCCGGCGAGTCTCGCGCGCTACATTGCACGCAAGGGATCGATTGCGGTGAACGGTGTCAGCCTGACCGTCAATGCCTTGACGAACGATACTTTTTCAGTGAACCTGATTCCACATACGCTGGCCATGACAAATCTCGGTGCACTCAAGCCTGGTGACCGCGTCAATCTTGAAATTGATTTACTGGCGCGTTACGTCGAGCGGATCCTGAATGCCGCGGAGTAGTCTCACCTAGGGATAAATCCATGGCGAGTTAGCTCTGAATCTGGTATTTGTTAGATTGGTATCGGCTGATTTGCGCTGCACAGCATGACAGCCATAGCCTCAACCAAGCTGAATGAATGGGATGTGGGCCGGATGTGAACTGACCGGCAACCGGATTGGCGACACAAACAAGCAAAGAAAAGAGGGCAACCGTAGATCGGAGTGATCAATGGAAAAAGTAGGTTACTGTTTCTGGTTGGGAAGCATGGTTGCGTTGGCCGCATCCTGGCCAACAGTAATCTGGCTATTTGCCATCGGCAAGGGGGGCATTG
>DATMZQ010000241.1:0-21151 GCA_035573615.1 Burkholderiales bacterium
TCGATACCCAGCAAGCTTACGCCGCGCAGGATAAACGGCATTACGGTGGTGTTGAAACCCGGGCTGGCCGCCAGACCGATACTGGCGATTGTGCCGGCGATTTGCATGGTACTCGCGATCCATGACAGGACATCGCCGCCGAGATTATCTACGGCGCCCGCCCACCGAGCCTTGTCGAGCGGCTTGATCTTGGCCACGTCGAGAGCCGCGCGCGACAGAACTTCCTTCGCACCGAGACTTTTCAGGTAAGCGGTTTGCTTTTCCTTGCCGGTCAGCGCAACGACCTCATAACCTGCACCGGCGAGAATATCGATTGCGATGCTGCCTACGCCACCGCTCGCTCCGGTGACGAGAACCGGACCGCTCGCTGGCGTGAGACCGTCGTGCTCCATGCGTTCAACCGCCAGTGCCGCGGTAAAGCCGGCCGTTCCCAGTGCCATTGCTTCGAACAGGTCAAGCCCGTGCGGTATCGGCAGCACCCAGTCGGCCGGAATGCGTGCGTATTCGGCATAACCGCCATCATGAGCGACGCCAATGTCATAGCTGGTGGCGAGCACTGCGTCGCCGTTGCGGAATCGGACATCGGCGGATTCGACCACTGTGCCGGACAGATCAATGCCGCCCACACAGGGAAAGCGGCGGATGATTTTGCCGGCGCCCGTCGCGGCAAGTGCGTCCTTGAAGTTAACGCTCGAATACGCAACTTTGATAACCACCTCGCCTGCATCGAGCTCATCCAGGCGCATGTCGACATAACGCCCGGCAACCTTGCTGTCCTCGCTGAAAATTCGGTAGGCCTTCAAGGTCGTCAATGCACGCGCTCCTCGGAAGGCGTTTATGTTAAGCCAGATGCGGCTCGCTGAGATAGTGGTGCGTCTGCATTTCCACCAACCGGCTGGCGGTGCGTTGCACCTCGACTTCTGCCGGGGCTGCCTCCAGCAACCCGCTCACCGGTGTATCGGCTGACATGATCAGTTTGACACGGCGATCGTAAAATTCATCCACCAGCCAGGTAAAGCGCCGCCGCCGGTCGGCGTCTGTCGCGCCGATGCGCCTCACCGCGGAAATCAGCACGGTATGGTAGCGCCGGGAGAGTTCGATATAGTCCGGCTGCCCGCGTGGACCGTCGCAGAGTTCATCGAAAGCAAACCAGGCCACGCCCGGACCAACACGCAACGCCTTTATCGGGCGGCCTTCGATATCCAGTTCCACGTTGCGGCTGCCCGGTACGCCGGCAATCGCTTCGAAGCTGGTCGCCATGGCCTTGTCTGCGGCCGCATCAACCGGAAAATGGAACACGCCACCTTTTTCGAGTAGCCGTAAGCGGTAGTCCACGCCGCCCTCGACTTCGACCAGTTCCAAATGCTGCTTCAGCAGTTCAATGGCCGGCAGGAACTGCGCGCGCTGCAACCCGTCACGATACAAATCATCCGGACTCTGGTTCGAGGTCGTTACGAGCACCAGCCCTTCTTCGAACAAGCCCTGGAGCAAAGTGCGCATCAGCATGGCGTCGCCGATGTCGGTGACATGAAATTCATCTAGACACAGCAACCGGTATTCGCCAGCGATGTCCTGCGCGATCTGCTCCAGTGGATTCTCTTCCCCCTGCATGTCTCGCAAACGATGATGGATGTCCTGCATGAAACGATGGAAATGAAAACGGCTTTTGCGTGCGATCGGCACAAAATCGAAAAACGCGTCCATCAGAAAACTTTTGCCCCGTCCCACGCCTCCCGACAGGTATAGACCCCGGATCTGGCGCTTGGCCATGAACACGCTCAATAGCGAATAGCCGATTCGTTCTGATTCGTTCAGTTCCTCATACAGCCGCTGGAACTGTTTGAGCACGCGGACCTGAGCGGGGTCCAGCGAGAAACCGTGCAGCCGTGCCGCCTGGCGGGCATATTCGGCGAAGGACTGAACTGCATCTTCCTGCGCCGGCTGGCTCATCACAGGTTGATGGTGCGCTTGTCAACGGCAAGCGCAGCTTCGTGCAGCGCTTCACTCAGGGTGGGATGGGCGTGCACGATGCGCGCGATATCTTCTGCAGATGCGCCAAACTCCATGGCCACGACCGCTTCAGCGATCAATTCCGATGCATACGGTCCAATGATATGAACTCCGAGGATGCGGTCCGTCTTCGCATCCGCCAGCATCTTTACAAATCCCGCAGTCTCGCCAATGGCGCGCGCGCGGCCGTTCACGATGAACGGGAACTGTCCGACGCGATAATCGGCCGCTTTGGCCTTGAGTTCCTGCTCGGTCTTGCCCACCCAGGCAATTTCCGGAGACGTATAGATGACCCACGGGACTGTATCGAGGTTGATGTGTCCGGACTGCCCGGCGATCATCTCCGCCACTGCCACACCTTCTTCAGACGATTTGTGCGCAAGCATGGGCCCGCGCACCACATCCCCGATCGCATAGACATCCGCCAGGCTGGTGCGGCACTGCTCGTCCACTTCCACAAAACCGCGCGCGTCGATCTTGAGTCCGACGTTTTCTGCGCCAAGCTGTGCCGAGTTCGGCACGCGTCCAACTGCCACGATGACTTTATCGAATTCCGCAGTCTGGCTGCCTACTCCATCGGTAAATTTGGCGATCACTGCTTTTTTGGAGGCCTGCACGCTGTCGATCTTTACGCCCAGGCGGATATCCAGTCCGACCAATTTGGTAAAAACCCGAAAAGCTTCCTTGGCAACTTGTTCGTCCGCGGCCGGCAGGAAACCGGGCAGCGCTTCCAGCATGGTAACTTCGGACCCCAGGCGCTTCCAGACACTGCCCATCTCCAGCCCGATGACTCCCGCGCCAATGACGCCCAGCTTCTTGGGAATGTCAGGCAATGATAAGGCGCCGACGTTGTCGACGATGCGATCATTGTCTACTGGCGCAAATGGCAACTGCCGGGCACTGGAGCCGGTTGCGATGATGACGTATTTGGCTTCGATCGTTTCCTTGCTTTGTCCATCTATCACGTCAATCTGATAGCCCCCCGCCTTGCCAGCGAAGCGACCGCTGCCGTGCATCGATACCACCTTGTTCTTGCGGAACAGCAGCCCAATGCCGCCGGTAAAGGTATCGACAATCTTGTCCTTGCGCGCCATCATTTTTGCCACATCGATGGCCACATCCTTCACGGTGATGCCGTGATCGCCAAACTTGTGCAGCGCGCGTTCGTAATCTTCCGACGACTCGAGCAACGCCTTGGAGGGAATGCAGCCGACATTCAGGCACGTGCCGCCCAGACTTAACTTGCCTTTGGCGTTTTTCCAGTCATCGATGCAAACCGTGTTCAAGCCAAGCTGCGCCGCGCGTATGGCCGCCGTGTAGCCGCCCGGTCCCGCACCAATGACTGCAACGTCGAATGTTTTTGGCATTTTTGTCTAGTATGAGCGCCCTGCTCTGGGTTGCTTCAGCCGCACCGACGGAACTAAAGCTCCAGCAGCAGCCGCGACGGATCTTCGAGCGCGTCCTTGATTGCCACCAGGAACAAGACTGCTTCGCGGCCGTCGATAATGCGATGATCGTAGGAGAGTGCCAGGTAATTCATCGGGCGAACCACGATCTGTCCATTTTCGACTACGGCACGGTCCTTGGTTGCATGCACGCCCAGGATCGCGCTTTGTGGTGGATTGATGATCGGCGTCGACAGCATGGAACCAAACACGCCGCCATTGGATATCGAGAATGTTCCGCCGGTCAGTTCTTCAATCGACAGTTTGCCATCCTGAGCGCGCTTGCCAAAATCGGTAATCTGTTTCTCCACGTCCGCAAACGATAGCTGATCCCCGTTGCGCAGGATCGGAACCACCAACCCGCGTGGACTACCGACTGCAATGCCTACGTCGAAGTAGCCGTGATAAACAATGTCATTGCCATCCACTGATGCATTCACCACCGGATATTTTTTCAGGGCATGCACTGCGGCCTTGACGAAAAAGGACATGAAGCCAAGCTTGACACCGTATTCCTTTTCGAACTTATCCTTGTAACGGTTGCGCAATTCCATGACAGGCTGCATGTTGACCTCGTTGAACGTGGTCAGAATGGCCGCTGTGGATTGAGATTCAACCAGCCGCTGCGCAACGCGCTGGCGCAGGCGCGACATCGCCACCCGTTGCTCGGGTCGCTCGCCCAGAATGCGCTCTATATTGACGGGAGACGGCAGCGGAGGCTTGGGCGCCGGGGTACGCAACAGGTTGGTCACGTCTTCCTTGGTGACGCGACCGCCCCGGCCGCTACCACTGATCTGAGATGTGTCCAGATTGTTGTCCGCCGCAATTTTCTTTGCCGCAGGCATCACCGCGACTTGCGCTGTGGCTGCAGCGGGCATGTCCTTTGGGATTGCAGCCGTTGCGGCAGCCGGCGTCACGGCAGCCCCCTCCGCTGATGCCTTCGCATCGGTGTCGATCGTGGCGATTATTTCGTTGCTGGTAACAGTCCCGCCGTCACCCTTGATGATCTTGCTCAGCACTCCCGACGCCGGTGCCGGCAACTCGAGCACGACTTTGTCAGTTTCGATGTCAATCAGGTTTTCGTCGCGTCTGACGAAATCACCCGTCTTCTTGTGCCACGACAGCAATGTAGCCTCGGCAACCGATTCAGAGAGCGCCGGGATCTTCACTTCGACTAGCATGGCTGGTTCCTTGTTGTTTCGACGTATCGCCTCGAACGAAAATCAGACGCCGTGAGAAAGGGCAGCGTCCACGACCGCCTTTTGTCGCTGGTTGTGCAGGGCTAAATAGCCACCCGCCGGTGTCGACGAGGAGGGCCGCAGCGCGTAGGACAATTTCTGATGAGGCAGCATCTGGCGCTGCAAATAATGTTGTATGCGGTGCCACGCGCCCTGGTTACCGGGTTCCTCCTGGCACCACACAATCTCTTTCGCGTCCTTGTAGCGATCGATTTCAATCTTGAACTGGTCATGCGGAAAAGGATAAAGCTGTTCCAGCCTGACAATCGCGACGTCGTCGATGCCTCGCTCGCGCCGGGCCGCCACCAGATCGAAATAGACTTTGCCACTGCAGAACACCACCCGCTTCACCTTTTGCGTGTGCTGCAGGTCCGCGTCTGGAATCACGACCTGGAATTCGCCGTTTGCCAGATCTTCCAGCGAAGACACCGATTCTTTATGGCGCAGCAGGCTTTTCGGACTGATGATGATGAGTGGCTTGCGAAACGGCCGGATCATCTGCCGGCGCAGCAGGTGGAACATTTGCGCAGGCGTGGAAGGAATGCAGATCTGCATGTTGTAATCCGCGCACAATTGCAGATAACGCTCGATGCGCGCCGAAGAGTGTTCCGGACCCTGCCCTTCGTAACCGTGGGGCAACATCAGCGCCAATCCGCAGATCCGCCCCCATTTCACCTCGCCCGCGGCGATGAACTGATCAATTACGACTTGCGCTCCGTTGGCGAAGTCTCCGAACTGGGCTTCCCATATCACCAGCTCGTTCGGTTCCGCGGTAGCGTAACCGTATTCGAATCCGAGTACCGCTTCTTCCGAAAGCACTGAATCGATGACAACGAAATCGGGCTGGCTTTCGCTGATGTGCTGTAGCGGAATATAGGTGCCAGCATCCCAGCGCTCGCGGTTCTGGTCATGCCACACCGCATGGCGATGAAAAAAAGTGCCGCGACCGCTATCCTGTCCGGAAAGGCGGACTGCGTACCCATCCTTCAGCAGGGACGCGTAAGCCAGGTTCTCCGCCATGCCCCAGTCGAGCGGCGAGGTCCCTGCGGCCATGGCGCGCCTGTCCGCAATAATCTTTTCCACGCGCGGATGCAATTTGAAGTGCTGCGGGACTGTAGTCAGTTTAGTCGCCAGCTCCTTCAATCTGTCCATGGGCAAGCCGGTTGCGGCCTTGTAGGTCCATGGAATATTTTTGAATGGCGCCCAGTTGACCTGAAACGGTGGCTTGTAGTTCGAAAGAATGGTCTTGTTGGTGTGGTATCCCGCATCCAGCGCATCGCGGTAAGTCTTGATCAGGTCATCGGCATCCGCCGGTTTGATGACGCCCTGGGCGGCAAGTTTTTCGGCGTAGAGCTTGCGTGTTCCTGGATGCTGGGCAATCAGCTTGTACATCAGGGGCTGGGTCACCATCGGTTCATCCTGTTCGTTGTGGCCCAGCCGACGAAAGCACACAAGATCGATGACGACATCTTTGTGGAATTCCATGCGGAAATCCAACGCCGTTTCAGTAACCAGCGCGACCGCTTCCGGATCGTCACCGTTGACGTGAAATATCGGCGCTTCGACCATTTTTGCCACGTCGGTACAGTACAGCGTGGAGCGTGTATCGCGCGTATCCGAGGTGGTGAAGCCAATCTGGTTGTTGACGATGATGTGCAGCGTGCCGCCAGTTCCGTAGCCGCGGGTTTGCGAAAGATTCAGCGTCTCCATGACGACGCCCTGCCCGATGAACGAGGCATCTCCATGCAGCAGAATCGGCAGCACCTGCGTGCCATCACGATCCTTGCGCCGATGCTGGCGCGCCCTCACCGATCCTTCCACGACCGGATTGACAATCTCAAGGTGCGATGGATTAAACGCCACGGTAAGGTGCATCGGTCCACCGGGCGTCATGATGTCGGAAGAAAAGCCCTGGTGATACTTGACGTCGCCCATTGGCAATTGTTCAACCTGCTTGCCCTCGAATTCCGAAAACAGGTCCTTGGGCATCTTGCCGAGCGTATTGACCAGCACATTGAGACGGCCGCGATGCGCCATTCCAATCACGGTTTCCTGGATGCCCCGGGTGCCTGCGCGCTGGAGCGCAAGGTCGAGCAGCGGAATGACGCTTTCGCTGCCCTCGAGGGAGAAACGCTTTTGGCCCACATAACGTGTATGCAGATACTTTTCCAGCGTTTCGGCGGCCGTCAGACGCTCGAGCACATGGCGCTTGAAATCGGGGTCATAAGTGGGCTGGGAGCGGATGCTTTCGAACCGCTGCTGGATCCAGCGTTTGATCTGCGTATCCGTGATGTACATGTATTCAATGCCAACGGATCCGCAATAGGTTTCCTTGACTGCCCGCAGGATGTCGCGCAGTGGCATTTGGTCCGGCCCTACCAGCGAACCGCTGTTGAATACCAGGTTCATGTCGGCTTCGCCAAGGCCGTAGTAGGCCGGATCAAGCTCCGGAACAATTGGTTTGTCGAAGCGCTTCAGCGGATCGACGTTGGCATGCCGCACGCCCAGGAAACGATAGGCGTTGATCAGTTGCAAAACCGAAACCTGCTTTTTTTCCACGCTCGCCGTGCCCTCGGCGGCGCCTTGGACCTGTCGATCGGCTTTGCCGCGCATCCGCGCAAGCCGAACGAAGGATTCCACTACAGGCGCATGAGCAATGTCGCGTGCGCCGCCTGACTGCTGCTGCATCTGGTCGAAGTAACGCCGCCATTCGGGCGTGACCGCCTGGGGATCATCGAGGTAGGTTTCATAGAGATCCTCGATGAAAGGCGCGTTGCCGCCAAACAGGTAAGAAGTGCCGAGAGATTCTTTCATCATGACGCTATTTCCTCTGGTTCAGATGGCGCAGAAATGGCGGAAATCAACCCCGGCGCCTGTGTGCGTTTTCAGCGTTTCTCGATGGGCATTACATCGCGCTTGGCCGCGCCGGTATACAGTTGCCGGGGTCTTCCAATCTTCTGTTCCGGATCCGCAATCATTTCATTCCACTGCGCAATCCATCCCACGGTGCGCGCGAGCGCGAAAATGCAGGTAAACATCGAAACCGGTATGCCGAGCGCACGCTGCACGATCCCCGAATAAAAATCGACATTTGGATACAACTTGCGGCTCACGAAGTAATCGTCTTCCAGTGCGATTTTCTCCAGTGCCATTGCGAGCTTGAACAGACGGTCATTCTGCAAACCCAGCTCGTTGAGCACTTCATGGCAGGTCTCGCGCATGAGCTTTGCACGCGGATCGTAGTTCTTGTAGACACGATGCCCGAAGCCCATCAGTTTCACGCCAGAATTCTTGTCTTTCGCCCGGGTAATGAAGTCGCCAATCTTGCTGACGTCTCCGATCTGCTCCAGCATGTTCAACGCGGCTTCGTTCGCACCGCCGTGCGCCGGGCCCCAGAGGCACGCTATCCCGGCCGCGATGCAGGCAAATGGATTGGCGCCCGATGAGCCAGACAGGCGCACGGTCGATGTGGACGCATTCTGCTCGTGGTCCGCATGCAGGATGAAAATGCGGTCCAGCGCGCGTACCAGCACGTCGTTGACCTGGTACTCCTCCGCCGGAACCGCAAACATCATGCGCATGAAATTAGCCGAGTACGACAACGAATTGAGCGGATACACAAACGGCTGTCCCATCGAGTACTTGTAGGCCATCGCCGTAATTGTTGGCATCTTTGCAATCAGGCGGAAAGCTGAAATGTCACGGTGCGCCGGATTATTAAGGTCCAGTGAATCGTGATAGAAGGCCGACAGGGCGCCTACTATGCCGACCATCACGGCCATCGGGTGTGCGTCGCGTCGAAACCCGCGCAAAAAGTTGTTCAACTGATCGTGAACCATCGTATGGCGGGTGACCGTCGTGACGAACTGATCCTTCTGCACCTTGTTCGGCAACTCGCCTGTCAACAGCAGATAGCACACTTCCAGGAAATTACATTGCTGCGCCAGTTGCTCAATTGGATAACCGCGGTACAGCAGCACACCGGCGTCGCCATCGATATAGGTGATTGCAGAACGGCAGCTTGCAGTGGACAGGTATCCGGGATCGTACGTAAATTTCCCGGTCTTATTCAGGAGCGTGCGGATATCGATCACGTCCGGTCCGATGGTGCCGTTCATGATGGGTAGATCGATGGGAGTCGAACCGTCGTTGAACGAGATTGTTGCGGTGCGCTCCTTGTCCATAGTCTCGCTCGCTTTCGAACTCATTAAGGATTGAAGTTTAACAGTTTCCGGCGATTGCAACAGCGTTGGACGCAGTGCAAAAACTTTTATTCAAATAATTTGATGAGCGCGGCCGTTTCGGCATCCGGAGGCGGTATTTTTCGAAGCGTCAGGTCGAGGAGATCGTTGTCGGGATACTCTAGCAGCCGCTTGAATGTCGCGAGATCGGCCGGCGACAAATTTTCGAAATGACGGTCGAGAAAGCGCGCCAGCAACAGGTCCAATTCCAGCAGCCCGCGCCTGCACTGCCACCGTATGCGGTCTGCTTCTGCCACGGCGTTCGCTAGACCGCGCGCTTGACCAGCAGATCCTTGATATGACCGATAGCTCGCGTCGGATTGAGCCCTTTCGGGCAGACGTCGACGCAATTCATGATGGAGTGGCAACGAAACAGCCGGTAAGGATCCTCGAGATTATCGAGCCGCTCGTTCGTGGCTTCGTCACGGCTGTCGGCAAGAAACCGGTACGCCTGCAACAAACCGGCCGGCCCCACGAACTTGTCGGGATTCCACCAGAATGACGGACAGGCCGTGGAGCAGCAGGCGCACAGGATGCATTCGTACAACCCATCGAGGGCTTCACGCTCCGCGGGGGATTGCAGCCGTTCCTTTTCCGGCAACGGCTCATTGTTGATCACATAAGGCTTAACAGAATGGTACTGCTTGAAGAATTGCGTCATGTCGACGATCAAGTCACGAATGACCGGCAACCCCGGCAATGGGCGCAATTCGACCGGCTCTTTCAAATCGCTCAAGCGCGTAATACAGGCGAGACCATTCTTGCCATTGATGTTCATCGCATCCGAACCGCACACGCCTTCCCGGCACGAGCGCCGCAACGAAAGTGAATCGTCGATGCATTTGATGCGCACCAGCGCATCGAGCAGCATGCGGTCGCTCGGTTGCATTTCGACGTCGTAATCCTGCATTCTCGGCTTGGAATCCTGGTCCGGATCGAAGCGGTAAATCCTGAATTTCATTTCTTCTCCTGGCGAGGGGCTCCGGATTTGAATGTCACGTTGAAATTGCCTGGCGGGCTAGCCGGCTGCTTCAATAGGTCCTGACTTTCGGCTCGATACTCTGCACGGTCAGCGGCTGCAGGTGCACGGGCTTGTAATCGAGGCGGCTGCCCTGCTTGAACCAGAGCGAATGCTTGAGCCAGTTCACGTCATCGCGATTCGGATGATCAGCTCGATCGTGTGCGCCGCGGCTTTCCTTGCGCGCTTCGGCCGACACCAGCGTAGCGATTGCGACTTCAATCAGGTTGTCGAGTTCCAGCGCTTCGACACGCGCGGTATTGAATACCCTGCTCTTGTCGCGGATCTGTGTGCGCTGCCCCCGCTGCGCGACTTCTTTTATTTTTTTAACCCCTTCCAGCAGCATGTCCGGAAACCGGAATACGCCACAATGCGCCTGCATGATGCGTCGCATGTCATTGGCGACCTCGTACACGTTCTCGCCACCTTGCTGGCCATCGAGCCGGGACAGCCGGGCTAATGTACCGTCAGCGGCGTCCTTGGGCAAATCTTTATGGCCGGGATTTTCCTTCAAAAACCGGATAATCGTATCGCCCGACGCTTTGCCAAACACCAACAGATCGGTCAGTGAATTTGTGCCGAGCCGGTTGGCGCCATGCACGGATGCGCACGCGCACTCTCCGGCAGCATAAAACCCGGTCACGACTGCCTCGGCGTTTCCCGCTTGCGGCGCAACGACCTCCCCGCGATAGTTCGTCGGGATGCCGCCCATCTGGTAGTGGCAGGTCGGCACCACCGGAATAGGGTCCTTTACCGGATCCACGTTGGCGAATTTTTTGGCGATTTCGCGGATACCCGGCAATTTGTCCTCGATCAGCGCGACGCCGAGATGATCCAGCTTCAGCAGCAGGTAATCCGCTTCGGGCCCGCACCCGCGGCCTTCCTTGATTTCGGTTGCCATTGCGCGCGATACAACATCGCGGCTTGCAAGGTCCTTGGCGTTGGGCGCGTAGCGTTCCATGAAACGCTCGCCATTTTTGTTCAACAAATATCCACCCTCGCCGCGCACGCCCTCCGTGATCAGCACGCCTGCGCCTGCTACGCCGGTGGGGTGGAATTGCCAGAACTCCATATCTTCGAGCGGGATGCCGGCACGAGCGGCCATGCCGAGTCCATCGCCGGTATTGATGAAGGCGTTGGTGCTTGCGGAATAGATCCGGCCAGCTCCTCCAGTGGCGAACAGCACTGCGCGCGCATGAATGATCGAAACTTCGCCGGTCTCCATTTCCATGGCGGTGACGCCCAGTACCTGGCCCGATGCATCGCGCACCAGGTCGAGCGCCATCCATTCAACGAAAAAATGCGTCTTCGACCGAACATTGCGCTGATACAGCGTATGCAGCATGGCGTGGCCCGTGCGGTCCGCGGCACAGCAAGAACGCTGCACTGCCGGACCCGCTCCGAAATGCTGCATATGACCGCCGAACGGACGCTGGTAAACCGTGCCGTTGGCGTTGCGGTCGAAAGGCATGCCGAAATGCTCGAGTTCGATGACGACCTTGGGTGCTTCGCGGCACAGAAATTCGATGGCGTCCTGATCGCCCAGCCAGTCCGACCCTTTCACCGTGTCGTACATGTGCCACATCCAGCTGTCCTCGCCCATATTGCCCAGCGCCGCACCGATGCCGCCTTGTGCCGCAACCGTGTGCGACCTTGTGGGAAAGACCTTCGACAGCACGGCGACCTTGAACCCCGCTTCCGCCAGTTGCAGCGAGGCACGCATACCAGCCCCGCCGGCACCTACGATTACCGCATCAAATTTTCGCACCGGCAAGGTCATGTATCAAAAGCTCCAGAGAATCTCAACCGCCCACAGGGCATAGGCCGCCAGGACCAGCACGACGATAACTTCCAGACCGAGCCGTACGCCGGTGTGTTTCGCGTAATCCATCAGGATGTCCCGCATGCCAACCCACGCATGCCAGAACAGGCTCAGGAAAAAAATCAGGGTCGCTACGCGCATCGTCTGATGGTCGAATAATGCGCGCCACTGTTCATGCCCTTGCACGGGGCAAACCAGCAGCATGCCGGCAAACACAACGACGTATACGGCCATGACCAGCGCTGTAATTCGCTGTGCAAGCCAGTCTTTGAGCCCATAGTGCGCACCGGTAACGATCCGTTTCACCATAAGCGCACCCCGATAATCGCAGTAAGGGCGAGGCTCACGACCAGCACCGCCGCACTGGTGGCGCGAGCAGCCCGCAGATCGCCTGCGATATGCACATCGAGCAACAGGAAGCGAATACCCGCGAAGAAATGATGCAGGAAGGACCACAACATACCGATCAGGAACAGTTTGACCAGCCAATGGCCGGTGATTTCGCGAAAGTGCATATAGCCATCGGCCGAGCGCAGCACTTCCTGCAGCAAATATAACAGCGCCCCGCTGAAGGCGAACAATGCGAAGCCGCTTATGCGATGCAGGATGGATACCAATCCCGGTAATGGCAAGCGGATCCGGAACGGATTGAGATACTTTGGTCGCTGGCTGGCGGTCATCATGGTTTCCGGTGCGATCAAACGATGTGATTGCGGTAATAATGTTCAGCGGTATTGCAGTGACTGCGACGCAGCTCGACCGCCTTCTCCGCGTAAGTATAGGCAACCCGTTCGATGACCAGCAGCGGCGTTTTTTCCCCCACACCAAGCTTGGTGGCTGCGGCTGCTTCGGCGGGCAAGGCCTTGATCTGTTCTTCCACGTGCAGTATGCGTACATCGAACTGAGTTTCGTACATGCTGTACAGCATGCAGTGGTGCCGCTCTATGGTCTCGGCAGACAGTCCCTTGAAGCGCATGGCCGGCAGGCGGATTTCCTCGTAGATTGCCTTTTTTCCCGAAATCATCATGACGCGTTTGATCAGATAGGCACTTGTTCCGGATGCCAGGCCGAGCTTTTTCCCCGACGCTGCATCGAGCTTGATCTTGCGGCAATCGATCAACCTGGCCTCGACTTCGTCCAGCGCGCCGCGATCCGGCGTAATGCGCAGATAAGGAAATTTGCTGCGTTCTTCGGAATGCGAGGCGACAAACGTGCCCTTACCTTGCTGGCGCACCAGCAAATTCTGGTGAGCGAGCTCGCCAATAGCTTTGCGCACCGTTCCCTGGCTGACGCTGAAGCGGCTGGCGAGTTCCATTTCGCTTGGAATCAGGTCGCCGGGCCGCCACTCGCCGGACACCAGGCTGTCCGTGATCAAAGCCTTGATCTGCCGATAGAGCGGCTGGAAGGCGGGCGCGTTTGGGTTGGCACTGGTCTTCATGTCACGGCTTGATTTTTACACATCGGCGGCCGGGCCGTCCATCAAAAGGTATCTTTTATAAGATATAAGACCTGTTTGACACCTGCGGAATTGCTTCGTTATGATGTTGCCCGAAAATTGGTTTGTGCTGCGCCCTGTATCGCGCTGGCAAACAACGTAGCCGACCCGAATTCCACCTGAATCGCCAGCTCACCAAACAGCAGGAGCCCTAGCCATGAAATCGCCCCTCCGAGTCGCAGTCACCGGCGCTGCCGGCCAGATCGGCTACAGCCTGCTGTTTCGCATTGCGAGCGGTGAAATGCTAGGCAAGGACCAGCCGGTCATCCTGCAAATGCTGGAAATCGCCGACGAGAAAGCGCAGGCCGCACTCAAGGGCGTGATGATGGAACTCGAGGACTGCGCCTTTCCACTGCTGGCAGGCATGACGGCCGCGTCCGATCCGAAAGTTGCTTTCCGCGATATCGATGCGGCGCTGTTGGTCGGCGCCCGTCCGCGGTCAAAAGGAATGGAGCGCAAGGATTTGCTGGAGGCCAATGGCGCGATTTTCACCGTCCAGGGTCGTGCGCTCGACGAGGTCGCCAAGCGTTCCGCCAAGATTTTGGTGGTCGGCAATCCTGCCAATACCAATGCCTATATTGCAATGAACAGCGCGCCTGGCCTGTCACGCGACAATTTCACCGCCATGCTGCGCCTGGACCATAACCGTGCCCTGTCACAGCTTGCGGCCAAATCGGGCAAGCCCGTCGATTCGGTCGACAAATTAATCGTCTGGGGTAACCATTCGACGACGATGTATCCCGACTACCGTTTTGCAACCATTGCCGGCCAGCCCGCCCCCAAAGTCATCAACAATGAAAGCTGGTATCGGGAAGTTTTCATCCCGACCGTGGCGAAGCGCGGCGCTGCGATTATTGAAGCGCGTGGTCTTTCGTCCGCCGCCTCGGCAGCCAATGCCGCCATCGATCATATGCGCGACTGGAACATGGGCACGAATGGCAAATGGGTCACCATGGGTTTCGCCTCGGATGGGTCATACGGAATACCGGACGGAGTAATGTACGGATTCCCGGTGACCTGCGCGGGTGGCAAGTATCAGTTGGTCAAAGGCCTTGAGATCGATCCTTTCAGCCGCGCCAGAATGGATGCCACTCTCAAAGAGCTGGAAGAAGAGCGTGACGCGATCAAACATCTGCTGAAGTAGGCCGCTTGCGTAGCAAGGGAACATTGGCGTATTCCAATGGTATTCCGCGGTCCGAATACAAACGACCGGCGTGCCGGCAGGACATGACCCTTTTGAGAGGCCTCATATGCAAAACAGCTCAGGACAGAAATTCCGTGCAGCCGTCGCCACTGAAAAGCCGCTGCAGGTCATTGGCGCAATCAATGCCTATACCGCGCGCATGGCCGAAGCAACAGGGTACCGGGCGTTGTATCTCTCTGGTGGCGGCGTAGCTGCGAACTCTCTCGGCATGCCCGATCTGGGCATCAGCACGCTTGAGGACGTCCTGACCGACGTCAGCCGCATAACTGAGGTCACGACCCTGCCCTTGCTGGTTGATATTGATACCGGCTGGGGCAGTGCCTTTAACATTGCGCGCACTGTCCGCGCGATGATCAAGGCCGGTGCCGGCGCAGTACACATGGAAGATCAGGTAGGCGCAAAACGCTGCGGACATCGGCCCGGCAAGGAAGTCGTCAGCAAAGAGGAAATGGTGGACCGGGTAAAGGCCGCGGTCGACGCACGCACGGATGCCGGATTCGTCATCATGGCGCGCACGGACGCGTTGGCGGTTGAAGGCCTCGAAGCCGCGATCGACCGCGCGTGTGCGTACGTGGAAGCCGGCGCCGATATGATTTTCCCGGAAGCCATGACTGCGCTGCCGATGTACAGCACATTCAAGCGTGCCGTCAAAGTGCCCATCCTGGCCAACATAACCGAATTCGGACAGACACCGCTGTTTACCACTGCCGAATTGGGCTCGGCGGACGTCGATATCGTGCTCTACTGCTGTTCGGCCTATCGGGCCATGAATGCGGCGGCCCTCAGGGTATATCAGACGATCCGCGCGGAAGGCACCCAGAAGAGCCTCATTCCGATGATGCAATCGCGCGCCGACCTGTATAAATACCTGGGGTATCACGACTACGAGCACAAGCTGGATGAACTGTTCGCAAAAGGAAAACAACAATGAACGAGCCATTGGCAAGCACGCCGAAGCCCAAGAAATCGGTCGCGCTATCGGGTGTCACAGCCGGCAACACTGCACTGTGCACGGTAGGCCGAACCGGCAACGATCTGCACTATTGCGGCTATGACATCCTCGATTTTGCCGAAAGCGCGGAATTCGAGGAAATTGCGCACCTGCTGGTGCATGGCAAGCTTCCCACGGTAGCGGAGCTCGCGGCTTACAAGCGCAAGCTGAAATCACTGCGCGGGCTGCCGGCCGTCGTGCAGGACGTCCTGGAATGCATTCCGGCAAACACGCATCCGATGGATGTCTTGCGAACCGGATGCTCGGCTCTCGGAGCCGTCTTGCCTGAAGACGAGGATCACAAACTCGGGCAGGCCCGCGACATCGCCGACCGCATGATGGCGAGCTTTGGTTCGATGCTGCTGTACTGGTATCACTTTTCGCACTCCAGCCGGCGCATCGATGTGCTGACCGATGATGATTCCATTGGCGGGCATTTCCTGCACCTGTTGCACGGCAAGAAGCCGTCCGCGCTGTGGGAACGGGCCATGCATACCTCGCTGATCCTGTATGCAGAGCATGAGTTCAACGCCTCTACTTTCACCGCCCGTGTCATCGCCGGCACCGGCTCGGACATGTATTCGGCCATCGGCGGCGCAATTGGCGCGCTGAAAGGACCGAAACATGGTGGCGCCAACGAGCACGCCTTCGACACGATTGGCCGCTACAATAATCCCGACCAGGCCGAATCCGACATCATCAAACGCATCGCTGAAAAGCAGATCATCATCGGCTTTGGCCATCCCGTGTACACCATCAGCGATCCGCGTAACAAAGTCATCAAGGAAGTCGCGCGCACATTGTCGCGTGATGCCAGCGACATGAAGCTGTACGACATTTCCGAGCGCATCGAGCAGGTCATGTGGCGCGAAAAGAAAATGTTTCCGAATCTGGACTGGTATAGCGCGACCAGCTATCACATGATCGGCGTCCCGACTGCGATGTTCACGCCGATTTTTGTCATCAGCCGCACCTCGGGCTGGTGCGCACACGTGATCGAACAGCGGCAGGACGGCAAGATCATTCGCCCCAGCGCAAATTACATCGGTCCGGAAAACCGAAAATGGGTTCCCATCGACAAGCGCTCTTAGCGGCTTACCAACGGAAAAGCATAGAACTGACTGCAACGGACGGAGGTCGCGCGGCATCCGGCGCACACCTCCGTGCTGATCAAAAAAGTTTCGTCCTGAGGATTTAAATTAATGTCCGCCCCTATTTCAAACGTACGCCCGCAACCCGACCAGGTTCTGCTCGACATCGTTGACTATGTGACGCAGTACAAAATTGTAAGTGACGAGGCCTACGAAACGGCGCGCTACTGCCTCATCGATACGCTGGGGTGCGGGTTCGAGGCGCTGGAATATCCCGCGTGCACCAAGTTGCTCGGCCCGGTGGTGCAAGGCACGGTGGTTCCACACGGTGCAAAGGTTCCTGGCACCTTGCATCAGTTGGATCCGATCCAGGCGGCTTTCAATATCGGCACCATGATCCGCTGGCTGGATTTCAACGATACCTGGCTTGCCGCGGAATGGGGCCATCCCTCGGACAATCTTGGTGGCATTCTTGCCACCGCGGACTGGCTCTCGCGCAATGCGATAGCCGCGGGGAAAAAACCGCTAACGGTGCAAGAAGTATTGACCGCTATGATCAAGGCCCATGAAATCCAGGGCTGCATTGCGCTGGAGAATAGTTTCAACAAGGTTGGCCTCGATCACGTGGTGCTGGTGAAGGTTGCCTCCACCGCCGTCGTTGCCGAAATGCTCGGCTTGTCCCGCGATGAGATCATCAATGCCGTATCGCTGGCGTGGGTCGATGGCCAATCGCTGCGCACTTACCGGCATGCGCCGAACACCGGCTCACGCAAGAGCTGGGCTGCGGGTGATGCTACCAGCCGCGCGGTGCGCCTCGCGTTGATAGCGAAGACCGGTGAAATGGGTTATCCGTCTGTATTGAGCGCCAAAACATGGGGTTTCTATGACGTGCTGTTCAAGGGCGCCGCGTTCAAGTTCCAGCGCCCCTACGGCAGTTATGTCATGGAAAACGTGCTGTTCAAGATTTCCTTTCCGGCTGAATTCCATTCACAAACCGCCGTGGAAGCCGCCATGCAGATCCACCCGGAATTGAAAAAACTGGGCAGGAATCCGGACGACATCAAAAAGATCACGATCCGGACCCATGAAGCCTGCATCCGCATCATTGACAAGAAGGGCCCGCTCAACAATCCAGCGGACCGGGATCATTGCATCCAGTACATGGTTGCAGTGCCGATACTGTATGGCCACCTGACGGCAAGTGATTACGAAGACGAGGTCGCCCGCGATCCGGGCATTGACCGGCTGCGCGACAAAATAACGTGCGTGGAAGACAAGGATTTCACCAGGGACTATTACGATCCGGAAAAGCGATCGATTGCCAATGCGCTGACGGTTGAATTCTCCGACGGCAAGAAGCTCAATGAAATTGTGGTCGAATATCCAATCGGCCACAAACGCCGGCGCAAGGAAGGCATGCCGGTACTGGTGGAAAAGTTCAAGACCAATCTGGCACGCCGCTTCCCGGCCAAGCAGCAAAAACGAATACTGGAGCTGTGCCTGGATGCCAAACAACTGGCAGCAACACCGGTGAACGAATTCGTAGACATGATGGTCATCTGACATCTCGATGCGAAATATCGGCCTGATGCTAGTCGGAATGCTAAGCGCCCTGCCCGCTACGGCGGATACCAATCCCATGCAACCTGGCACGTGGGAGTTCACTCGTTCCGGCGGCATGGCGGCCAACCTGATCGGACGCTTCTGCATCACCGCGCAAGATGTCGCGGATCCAATGTCGCCGGTCAACGGCTTCCTGTCGCGCGAGGACAAGAATACCTGCAATCCCTGGCAAGTCGATTGGCACGGGGAGCGGGCAGAATACGCCGGCTCATGCAAACTGGGTGGCAAACCCGCGCAAGTTCGCGGACGCATCGTCGCCGGCACCGGCACCTATTCCGATACGCAGGATATCAAGAAGGAAGGCGACACGACGGCATCGCCCATACTGGACATCATCAATGGCCTGCGCCTGGGCCCCTGCGCCAATTAAGAGACATTCCTCTGGAGCATTGTTCATGGCACATAATCTGTTCAACACACTGCAAGAGTTCTCTCCCGGTCCCGGCCGGAAAGGCAAGTTCTACTCTCTCCCCGCGTTGGAAAAGGCAGGGGTCGGCAACATTTCGCGTTTGCCGGTTTCCATTCGTATTGTGCTGGAGTCAGTGCTGCGCAATTTCGACGGCAAAAAAATTACCGAAGAGCATGTGCGCCAGCTGGCAAGCTGGGCACCGAATGCACCACGCACGGCCGAAATTCCATTTGTCGTTGCACGCATCATATTGCAGGACTTCACCGGCGTCCCCTTGCTCGCTGATCTGGCTGCCATGCGCGGAGTGGCGTCCAGAATGGGCAAAAATCCGAAGTTGATCGAACCGCTGGTGCCGGTTGACCTGGTGGTCGACCACTCGGTGCAGATCGACCACTACGGTTCAAAAAATGCACTCGACCTGAACATGAAGCTGGAATTCCAGCGCAACAAGGAACGCTATCAGTTCATGAAGTGGGGCATGCAGGCCTTTGATACCTTCAAGGTCGTGCCACCCGGCGTGGGGATCGTCCATCAGGTTAACCTCGAATACCTGGCGCGTGGCCTGCATGAAAAGAACGGCGTGCATTATCCCGACACGCTGGTCGGCACGGATTCCCACACCACCATGATCAACGGTATCGGCGTAGTCGGATGGGGGGTGGGCGGCATCGAGGCAGAGGCCGGAATGCTGGGACAGCCCGTATATTTCCTGACACCGGATGTGGTCGGGGTCAATCTGACCGGCAAACTACGCGAAGGCGTGACTGCCACCGATTTGGTGCTGACCGTAACGGAACTGCTGCGCCAGCAAAAAGTAGTCGGCAAATTCGTGGAGTTTTTTGGAGAAGGCACCGCGACCTTGGCAGTCCCCGACAGAGCAACCATTGGCAACATGGCGCCGGAGTACGGCGCTACCATGGGATTCTTTCCGGTCGACGATGCGACTGTGGAATATTTCCGGGGAACCGGACGCAGCGACAAGGAGATCGCCGCATTCGCCGCGTACTTCAAGGCGCAGGGTTTGTATGGCGTGCCGAAAACGGGAGACCTCGATTTCAGCAAGGAGCTTGCGCTGGATCTCTCATCCATTACACCGAGTCTCGCCGGCCCGAAGCGCCCGCAAGACAGAATCGAACTGGGCAAACTCAAGTCCACGTTTTCGAGCCTGTTCGCGCGGCCGATCGCCGAGAACGGCTATAGCAAAGCTGCGTCTGATCTGAACAAGCGCTTTGCCACGCGATACGGTGAATTACCGCAAACGATGGTCGGCGGCGGTGAGCAGGCGCAGGAAACCGCGCCCAAGGCCCGGAGCAACGAACACGGTCTGGTGAGCAGAAAAAACACCAGCATACCGACCGAGATCGAGATGATGGACAACCGTCCCACGCCGGATCGGGTAGCCGCCTCGGCGCGTGACCGCGCACACGTCGCGATCGGACATGGCGACGTATTGATCGCTGCAATTACGTCCTGCACGAACACGTCCAATCCTGGCGTGTTGATCGCGGCCGGACTGCTTGCCAAAAAAGCTGTCGAAAAAGGGCTCACGGTCAAACCCCATATCAAGACATCGCTCGCGCCCGGATCGCGCGTGGTAACCGATTATCTGACCAAAGGCGGACTGCTGCCCTATCTGGAGAAACTCGGTTTCTATCTAGCCGGTTATGGCTGCACCACCTGCATTGGCAATGCCGGTCCGCTTGATCCTCAACTCGAAGAAGTGGTCGTGCAGAACGACCTGATTGCGTGTGCCGTACTCTCGGGTAACCGGAATTTCGAGGCACGCATCCACGCCAACATCAAGGCGAATTTCCTGGCTTCACCGCCACTGGTCGTCGCTTATGCCATCGCCGGTACCGTACTCAAAGACCTGATGACGGAGCCGGTCGGCGTCGGAAAAAATGGCAAGCCGGTTTATCTCGGCGATATCTGGCCCACTGCGAAAGAGGTCTACGATCTCATGAGATATGCAACCGACGCAAAGACGTTCCGCAGGCTGTATGGCGATCTGACCAAGGACCAGCCGCTATGGAACCAGATTCCTTCCGCATCTGGACAGGTCTACGACTGGCCGAAATCCACTTACATCGCCGAACCGCCGTTCTTCGATGACTTTGGCATGCAACCGGGCGCGATCAGCAAAATCGAGGGTGCGCGAGCACTGGGCATATTTGGCGACTCAGTCACCACCGACCATATCAGTCCGGCCGGCTCAATCAAGGACACTTCCCCCGCGGGCAAATATCTCATAGCGAACGGCGTGTTGAAGGCCGATTTCAACAGTTACGGGGCGCGCCGGGGCAATCATGAAGTCATGATGCGCGGTACTTTCGCCAACGTGCGGATCAAGAATCTCATGGTTCCAGCCAGGGCAGACGGCACTCGCGTCGAGGGCGGTGTGACGATATTCCAGCCTTCCGGCGAACTGATCTCGATCTATGACGCCGCCATGAAGTACGTTGCGCAAGGCACACCGACCGTGATATTCGGCGGAGAGGAATACGGTACCGGATCATCACGCGACTGGGCTGCCAAAGGAACCCAATTGCTGGGTGTCAGGGCTG
>DATMZQ010000242.1:0-5352 GCA_035573615.1 Burkholderiales bacterium
GGTATCCGCGACGGGCCGCGTAACCGGATGGCCGTCGATCGGAACCAGTACTGCAGGGCGTTCGCTGAACAGAATGCGGGGCGGATCGTTCCGGACCGGTTGCTGCTCCGATTGCCGGGCCAACTGGTCGATCTCCATATCCGATTGCAGTCTGTCCTGCGCGATGCGCCAGGAGTGCGCTCCAAAGCGCGAACGCAACACGGCGAGATAATCATCGCCCGCGACGGCAGGAAAGTCTGCCTTGCTAACCAAAGCATCATGAACGAGCAGTGAACGGTTGTTTCCGTCGGAATCGGTACGAGCAGAGAAATAGATCATCCCGAAATTAGGCGGCCCATCCGCATCGCTGCGTACCGAGACTGCAGAGCGGCCATCGAGACGATTGTTTTCCCATTTATCGATTTCGGGCTGATAGATCAGAAATGTGCGACCGTTATCCTTGACCTCCAGCGGCCAGGGCGATGAGGCGTCATCGTTCCGCAGCTGAGAGCCATCGGTCTGCAGCGGTGAAGACGCCGTCCCCGGATCAGCGCTGTTCGACTGTTCGTCTGCCGCCGCCACGGTTCCAGCGCAAACAGCGAATAACGTGGCAACCGTTATGGAAACGAATGTTCTGCGAAGAAATATAGTAAGTCTGCGCATGGGCAGCTCCTCATTTGTGCGACGCACGCAAAATGGTCGGCGTCACGAAATCCAACGGGAGTTATGACTTGCGCGTTGACGCGGGGTTGCAGCGGATTTGTCACGCATCGTAACGCGACGCGCGGGGCACATTGCGCGCGGCGCCGCGACGGCGTCAGGCCGTTATGAAGCAAGGAACCCGAACGAGCTTAAATGCGTTTTTGCAGCGGTCGTACCACGGAGTGGTCGAGCCGGACGAAATGGAAACCGCGATCTAGCAACATCTGCAGGCCTTCTGCAAGGCCCTTGCCTGTTTCCGATTGCGGCTTGTTCAGATGAGCAATGATGATATCTCCGCTGCGGACCTTCTTCAGTCGCCCGACAACCCGTTTTTGCGACAACGTCGCTCCGCTGTCGGCATTGATCGAGAACCCGGCCACCTTGTATCCCATTTTTTCGATTTCCTTCAGCGCCTCGGGATCATATTCACCGGTCGCCCCTCTGTACCAGCGCGGCGCAGTACCGGTAGCCGACTTCACTGCTTCAGCACCGAGCGATACTTCACTTCTGAGATGCTTCAGGTCCGCAACCCCCGCCAGTCCGTAGACCTCCCTGTCTCTGCCAATGATAGCCGGGACGTGATTTGCGCCGTGATCCTCTATCTCAAATAAATCGGCGTGCGCATTCAGAATGACCAGTGCCTCGGGATTGCGTCTGATCCAGCGCCGCGTTGCAAAAATGGTTGTGTGAATGCGGTGCCCGATCAGGAACTGGGTCAGCTCGAGGTCAAAGCTGCCGCTGCAGGCGTCCAAAGTCAGGGCGATAACTTTTTCGCTGGTGCCGGCGGGCAAAACGAGTTCCTGGTGCACTTCCACGGATTGCACATCGGCTGCCACAACGAGGGACGACAGCAGGAACAGGACCAGAAATGCGAGGGATCTCATGAAGCTATTAACGCACGCAGCAGCAATCGGTTGCATGCTTAATGTAATACCCGTAGCCAAAGATATCCCCAGGAAAGGGCCATGGTAGCCAGGGTAACCGGGATGCCGGTGCCGGCATGGCGCCTCCAGTCGATGACCAATCCTCGCCGGCGAGCCGCATCGACGACGATGATATTGGCGATACTGCCGACAATCAGCAGATTTCCCGCCAGCGTGCTGGCGAGCGCCAGCAAAGGTCCGGCCAGATGGTGGGTCGCCACCGGCAGCAACAGCATGACCGCTGGAACGTTGGAGACGATATTGGACAGGACGAAGCTTGCGATAAATAGTGGTAATGGTTCGTGCAAATCCATGCCGAACGCGGCCATACGCTCGACGGCTTGATGCATGAGACCGGTTTTTTCCAGTGCATGGTTCACGACGAACAGTCCCATGAACAGCACCAATAGTTGCCAGTCCACCAGGCCAAGCATTTTTCTCGAATGCAGTTTGCGGCTCATCATCAAGACGCCCGCTGCAGTGAGGGCGACGACTTCGCGCGGCAAGGGCGCCACGAGAAACAGGACAAACACCACCGTCGCAACCGATAAGCCTTTGGCAGTTTGCCAACGATCAATCCGAGGGGCCGGCTCCAGATGAGCAGGCACGGCATCGGTCGCGGATTCTTCCGCGGCCAGGGCCCAGATTCCTCTGCTGCGCCAGGCTATCAATCCCCATACCACCAGCAATCCGAGCAGTACCGGGATGGCCGCTTCCAGCAGATAGCCCGAAAACGAAAGGTGCAGCCGCTCGCCGATCAGCATGTTCTGCGGGTTGCCGATGAGCGTCAGCGCCGAACCGACATTGGCACTGCACGCCAGCGCCAACAGAAACGGGACCGGATTGAGCCGCCGCGCCAGACACACATCGATCAGCACTGGCGCCATCGCAATGCAAACCACGTCGTTGCTGAATACCGCTGACAGCGCCGCAACGATGCCGATGAGCGCCGCGAGCAATTTTGGCGGCGATAGCGACAAATGGCCGGTCCGATGCGTGACCCAGGTATAGAACCCGCCCAGGCGCAGCTGCGCGGACACAACCATGAAAGCGAACAGCAGGATCAGTGTCGGAACATGAACGGCCTGCCAGGCCTCTTCCAGGCTCAGGGCTTCAGCGCCTATCAAGGCAATCGCGCCGAGCAGTGCGATACCGGTGCGATCCAATTGCAAAAAGGGCAGCGAGCCCAGGATCATGCCCAGGTAGACCACGCCAAAGACCACCAGTATTGTTGTTTGCATGTTCCACCGCGTCTTGCGCGCGTCACTTTGCGCGGCCGCCGCGATGGTATGCGACGCCGGCCGGATTGCCTAGCGTCTCAACAATGCGAGAATAGCGCTTCGAGGAGGAGGAACGATTGAAGAACGTGCTCGGCGTTACCCACATCGCGCAATATAAACAGTTGGGCTATGTCTTTCCCGTTCCGGCGCTGACACCTGACGAAGCACTCGCGGTGCGCACGAGCATTGAGGATTTCGAGCGCCAGAGCGGACTCGTTGCAGGGCATGTGATCCGCAACAAGGGGCACCTCAAACTAACGCGGCTTTATGAACTGATTTTCCACCCGAACGTGCTCGATGCCGTGGAATCGGTGCTGGGGCCGGACATTCTTTGTTGGGGATCGAGCCTGTTCGTCAAAGAGGGCAACGATCCGGGCTTCATTGCCTGGCACCAGGATTCATATTACTGGGGCCTGGAACCGGACGATGTGGTATCGGCGTGGATTGCGTTGTATCCCAGCACGGTAGAGAACGGCGCCATGCGCGTCATCCCGGGCAGCCAGACCATGCCGGCGCTGGCCCACCGCAAATCGGCCACGCAAAGTGCAAACATGCTGTTCACGCATGAAGAGCTCGCCGAGAATGTGGACGAGTCGCAGGCCGTGGATATCACGCTTGCACAGGGCGACATGTCGCTTCATCACATCAAGATTCTGCACGGCTCGCCGCCCAACCGGTCCAGCGCACGCCGCATGGGCTACGCGATCCGCTATGTCGCGCCGCACGTAAAGCAGCGCGGCGACATGAACTCCGCTACTTTGGTGCGCGGTAAAGACAGCTACGGATATTTCGCAAAGGACCCGGTACCAACGCGCGACATGGATCCGGATATCGTCGCCTTTGTAGATCGGGCCCACGGGAGCACGCCCGTTGGCGCCACATCTGTCCCGGCCAGCGCTGCCAGCATCAGGCGCTGATCCTAGCGGGGAGGTCTGCGATTGAGCGCGGGATTGTTAACCGACGCTTGCCACATCGTGAAGTAGATCGTGTCGGACACCTGGAGCGCTTGTCCTTGCTCATCGACCAGCACTGCCTGCAACCAGTGTTGACCACGTTCGACACCTTCCAGCGTGAAGCTGTTGGCGGGCAATTCAGGCGCGGCCGGTTTACCGTCAAGCAGAATACGAACCGCCTTGCCGGACTGTTTGTCGAGCGGCGGTATGACTTCGACGTCGACTCGCATGATGCCCTCATTGTTGTGGACCGTATCGTTTTGCAGCGGAGCAATGATTTTGACTTGCTCCGCCCCGGCCGGGGCGGCGACGCAGCCAAGCAACAACAGCATGACGGCGAGTATCGTCCTGACTCTCGTCCATTGGGATTCAGCCAAGCTGTGCATGATGTCCCTTCCTCTCTATGCCGGCTACTGCGCTATTTGACCATAATGCAGCAGAAGATTTCCCATTCCGGCATGCCGGGCAGATAATTCAGCACATGATCAAAGCCAGCCAACCCACAACGTCCGTTCCAGCAAGCTCGCAAGGTCTGCTGTTGATTGTACTGGGCCTGCTGTTTGGGCCGGGTTACTACGCTTTTTGCCAGCATGTCAGCGGCAGGGCCGGCCAAAGCTATTCCATGACCGAACGCAGTGATCGCTGGACCCTTCCGGATGGTTCGATACTCAGATTGCGCGGTGGCCATGCTTACAAGCCCCTGCCGCTTGACTTGACGCCGGACCAGAACGCGTACCGCTTTCGGTTCAGTTTCAATGTCACGCAACCTGACTCAACAGATGCAACGAACGAGTATCAGATGAGTTTGTTGCAAGGCGATACCGGCGTGGCAGAGCGCAGCATCAAGGTCCGGGGACGCGGCAAGATTTCCGTGGTGCTGGATCCTCTGCAAATTTTCTACCCTGGCAGTTATCTATTGGTTCTGGAGGAAGTGGGTACGCCCGCCCTTGCGGTGTCGGGTGTCGGTCTTCAAATCGATACCGGCGTGGAGCGGCCAAAAATGTGGATTGCCTGGAGTGGGCTGGTGCTGCTCGTTTGCGGCATCGCTCTTTTGCTGCGCGATGCACTAGCACGCAGGCGACATTGAAAAACAGGAGACTGCTATGTCATGGCTGGTGATAGGTCTGGCCCTTTTCTTTGGCGTTCATCTCTTTACCAGTCAGCGCCCCGCCCGCGCGCGCCTCATCACCACTTTGGGAGAAGGCCCGTACAAGGGCTTTTATTCGCTGGTCTCCCTGGCTGGTTTCGGACTGATCGTGGCCGGAATGGGCAAAGCGCCGTTTATCGAGTTGTGGGATCCCCCGGGCTGGGGGCGTCATGTGACGATCTGGCTGATGCCCGTAGCTTTGATACTTTTGGCCGCGGCGTATATTCCCGGAAACATCAAGCGGTTCACTGCCCATCCGATGCTATGGTCGTTCACGCTGTGGGCGCTGGTGCATTTGCTCGCCAATGGCGATGTGGCGGGCCTGTTGCTATTCGGCTCCTTTGGTATCTATTCGCTGTATGCGATGT
>DATMZQ010000243.1:0-2109 GCA_035573615.1 Burkholderiales bacterium
CGCGCCTGGGGGGACTATCTGGGAGCAGACTGAAAAGGATTGGGAGTGGACCTTGGGCGTAAACGTCTGGGGTGTAATCCATGGCATTCGGGTATTCGTTCCACGCATGCTCGAACAGAACGTGGAAGGCCATGTCGTCAACACAGCATCCGTCGCCGGCTTGCTGTCCTTGCCCGGCATGGCCATGTACTGCGTATCCAAACATTCAGTGGTAACGCTCACGGAGTGCCTGCACCATGATCTGGCGGAGTTCGGCGCGAAAATCAGGGCATCCGTACTCTGCCCTGCATTCGTTCCGACCGGGATTTCCGATTCGGAACGCAACCGGCCTGCCGGTCTGCGGGAAGAAAAAGCGAAGACGACAGTGGATCTGCAGCGCGAGGAACAACTGCGGCATGCGGTCAAGTCGGGGAGGATATCGGCGGACCAGGTCGCCGAACTCGTCTTCCGGGCCATTGAGACGGAGAAGTTCTACATTCTCCCGCACCAGCGAATCAAGCCGTCCATCGAGACGCGGATGCAAGACATCCTGCTCGAGCGCGGTCCGACCAACACGCTAAATCGCAAACCGGATTCCTGAAGTCGCGCTACGCTTGTCCGGTTGTCAGCGGTGCGATCGCTTGTCAGATCAGGCGTTCCTTGTTGAAGAAGGCCTTGCGCCAGCGCGTGACCGTTACCTTTTCGAACAAGCCGGCCTTGGTAAACGGATCATTGGCGATGAATCGTTCGGCTTCCTTGCGATCATCGGTATCCACAATGAGCAGGCCGCCGTTGCCGCCGGTACCGTCATCCTCGATCAGCGCGCCGGCTGCGAGCAGGAGGTGCTGTTGGCTGGTCAGGTATTCGATATGCGCAGGCCGGTTGTCCGCACGCACTTTGCTGCTGCCTGTCTTATCCCTGGTTTGTATCGCGTATGGCACTTGAGTGCTCCTTGATTTTGGTTTTGCTTAAGGGATTGTTCTAAGCCGCCTTGCGGGTATTTTTTTGGATGAACTCCGACATGCGCGCGATACCCTTTTCAATTGCCTCATTCGACGCAGCGTAGCTGAAGCGGATGTGCTGCCCTTCATTCGGAACGCGCGGTCCGAAATGGATGTCCGCGAGCACAGCGACACCGGCCTCGTTGAGCAGGCGCTTGCGGAACTCCTCCGAATCGGCAGCGCCGATGCGTTTGCAGGCATCAGTGACATTCGGCCACGCATAAAAGGCGCCTCCAGGATTCTGGCACACTACTCCGGGCACCTTGTTGAGCAGTCCCACAATAAGATTGCGGCGCGACAGGAAACTGTCGCGCATTTTTTTTGCATCTTCCTGCGGCCCATTCAGCGCTTCGACGGCGGCCCACTGGGAGATTTGTGACGCACAGGAGTCGGTGTTGGTGACCCAGCGCGTGAATACTGGCGCCAGCGCCTTGTTTGCTGCGAAGCCAAGCCGCCAACCGGTCATTGCCCACGTCTTCGATGCACCATCGCAAATGATGGTGCGTTCCAGCATGCCAGGGAACTGAGTCAGCGAACAAAATTCTCCGTCGTAACACAACTGCGAGTAGATCTCGTCAGCGAACACCCAGACCTGCGGATGCTTGCGCAGAATCGTAGCGATCGCTTCCATGTCCTTCTTCGGGATGATGCCGCCGGTCGGGTTCTGCGGTGAATTCAGAATCAGCAGCTTGGTCTTTTGCGTGATCCTGGCCTCCAGTTCCGCAGGATCGAAACTGAAGTTGCGCGATTCACGCAAATAAAGCGGCACGCCGACCGCACCCATGGCCTTGATCTGGGATTCGTAGATCGGGAAACCCGGGACAGGATAGATGACTTCGTCGCCAACGCCATGGTCAGTGGTCGAAACAATCGCGTAGGCGATAAAGGGTTTTGCGCCGGCGCCGACCACGACGTCGTCCGCGTGAACACGGATGTGCCGAGTGCGGTTCAGGTAATTTGCCGCGCCTTCGCGCAGTTCAAGAATTCCAGCGGACGGCGTATAGCCGTGCTTGCCATCCTTGATGGCGCTGATGCCCGCGTCGCGAACATTCTTCGGTGTCGGGAAATCCGGCTGCCCGATGCAAAATGAAATGATGTCCTTGCCCTGGCGCTGCAAGGCACTGACTTC
>DATMZQ010000244.1:0-5400 GCA_035573615.1 Burkholderiales bacterium
TGGCGCAGCCGACCGCGGCCATAAGGGGATTGCCATTGAACGTTCCGCCCTGGTCTCCATGCTCGAACACCGAGACTGCTTCGGTGGCGACCAGAGCAGCCAGCGGCACCCCGCCACCGAGGCCCTTGCCAAGGGTCATGATGTCGGGCCGGATGCCGGAATATTCGTAGCCCCAGAGTTTGCCCGTGCGCCCTACCCCGGTCTGTATCTCGTCCACTATCAGCAGGAGCTTGCATTGCTCGGTGAGTTCACGCAAATCGCGCATGAAAGCATCGGTCGCGATAATCACACCGGTTTCGCCCTGGATCGGTTCCAGCATGACGGCGACCGTGCGATCGGTAATGAGTGCCTTCACCGAATCGATATCGTTGATTTTGGCTTTCGGAAAACCGGGCACTTTGGGTTCGAACAAACTTCGAAACTGCGCCTTACCCGACGCCGACATGGTCGCAAGCGTGCGCCCGTGGAACGAATTCTCCAGCGTGATGATTTCGTAGGCGCCGTTGCGATTCATGGCGCCCCACTTGCGCGCGAGTTTGATGGCGCCCTCATTGGCTTCAGCGCCGCTATTGGTAAAGAAAACCTTCTGGAAGCAACTCGCCTCCACAATCATGCGGGCCAGCCGCAGGGCGGGTTCGTTATAGAAGGCCGGGCTTGGCGTAATAAGCTTGCGCGACTGCTCCACCAGCGCATCCGTTATGAGAGCGGGACTGTGACCCAGACAGTTCACCGCCCAGCCCTGCACAAAATCGAGATAGCGTTTGCCTTCGTGATCCCACAGCCATGATCCTTCACCGCGTACGAAAACCAGGGGCGGCCGGTCTGTGATCTCCATGAGGGCCTGCGCGGGAAAATCATCGAATTTCATGTTTCGATCCTCGTATTGAATACAGTCTGAAAAACAAAAAGCCGCAAATGTCTGCGGCCTTCTGGGGGATGTCCGGTTGATCGAAACCTATTTTCGTCGGCCGCAGGCACGCTTCGCGCAGGTTGCGCAGCGGCGTCGAACATAATGCAGGAACCGGTATTTCATGCCGCTATTGTCGGTTGCCGGCGCCGGCGGCGTCAAGCCCGGCAGTTCAGACCCTGGCACTAAAGACATTACTTCAGGTATTCGGGGGAGATCAGCTTCGGCAGAATCAGCACGATATCCGGCCAGACGATGCAGGAAGCCAGCACGACCAGCATTGGGATCAGCATGATCAGCGTATCCTTCAGCGCGAACTTCAGCGGGACCTTCGCGATCGCGCATGAAATCATCAGGCAAAGCCCATACGGCGGCGTTACCAGACCGAACGCCAGTGAGACGATGCCAATGATGGCGAACTGCACCGGATGCATGTGTACTGACTGTGCAAGCGGCTGCAACGTGGTGCCGACGATGATGATCGCAGGAATGGCGTCGAGAAAGCAGCCCACCACCAGGAACGCGAAGGCGATGAAGAATCCGACGCCGGTAATCCCCAGTCCCCAGGACGTCACGTTTTCCAGAAGCACGCGCGGAATCTGGTAATACGCAAGCAACCAGCCGAACACTGAGGCGGTGCCGACGCAGAACAGTGCCACCGCAGACAACCTGCCGGTCTCGGCCAGTGCGCGGTATAGCTTTTTTAGGTCCATCTCGCGGTACACGAAAAAGGACAAAAAAGCGGCATAGAGCACGGCGACGGCGGCGGACTCAGTCGGGGTGAACCAGCCGAGCAGGATGCCGCCAACAATGATGAACGGGGTAAACAGGGCCGGCAAAGATTGCGCACCCGCTATCAAGAAATCCTTCAACGTGGCGCGCGCATAAACTGGATAGTTATAAATCTTGGCGTAGGCGTGTACGGTCGCCATCTGCGCGCCGGCGATCAGCAGCCCCGGCAGAATGCCCGCCAGATACAGAGCGCCGATGGATGTGGAAATAACACCGCCCCAGACCACCATGAGAATCGAAGGCGGGATAATGACGGCAAGCACTGCGGACACGGCCGTGATCGCAATCGAAAACGACAGGCCATAACCCTCCTTGACCTGTGCATCGATGAAGATCTTGCCCTGGCTCGCCGCATCCGCGGTCGAGGATCCCGAAATCCCCGCGAAAAACACAGAGACGACGACGTTGATCTGCGCGAGGGAACCCGGGAAATGGCCGACCATGGTGCGCGACAGCCGGACTAATCGATCCGTGATACCGCCGATGTTCATCAAATTTGCGGTCAGCAGGAAAAAAGGCACGGCGAGCAGAATGAACGAGTTGTAGGCCTTGAAGGTTTCGTTGAAGAGCGTCATGGGGGAGAGCCGCGGCTCGATCAGCAAGATCGGCAGGCAGGCAAGCCCGAGCGCAATGGCGACCGGCACACGCAGCAGCAGCAACAAAAAAAACACGCCGAACAGGATTGCGGCAGCCGAGCCTGCCGTCAGCACGACGGCGGTCATTGCGCCGCGCCGGTGCGCAAAACGCGCACATTTGTGACGAAAGCCTCAGCGATGAACAACACCGAGGTGATGCCAACGACCGGCCATGCCACAAAAATGGTCCACATCGGCAGTTCTGCAATTTCGGACAGCTGGTCCCAGCCGAAGCGCGTGAATTGGATGCCCCACCAGACGAACACCAACGCAAAAATCAATACGAAAGCTTGGGAGACCATGCGCAATAGCGCATTGGCCCTTATGCCGAGCCGTGGCAAGAGATCAACCTCGAAATGCGTGCCTTCGCGCACACCGATCATCGCGCCGATCATGACCATCCAGATGAACATGAAGCGCGCAAGTTCCTCCGTCCAGATATACGATGGAATCAGACCGGTAAAGCGTGACAGGATCTGAAGCGTGACGGGCACGATCAAAATCGCAACCGTGCCGACCAGCAGCCAGACCAGCAGCCGGTGATAGAGCGCGAGCAGACGCTTCATTTGATGGCGTTGATCTTGCCGAGGATCTGTTCTGCTCCGACATCCTTTGCATAGGCTTCGATGACCGGCTCCACCATCTGCTTCATTTTTGCCCGGTCCGGAAATGGAATGCGTTTCAGCTTGCCGGCTTTCTCCATTGCATCGAGTTTTGCAGAATCCTCATGCGATTCAAGCTGGCGTCCATAGGCGCCCGCCTCCTTGCCCGCCTTCAGGATCGCGGCCTGCAGGTCAGCCGGCAAAGTCTTGAACGTCTTGCCGGAAAAGCACAGCGGCCGAATGGTGATGGCGTGCTGTGTCATGACAAGATTGGGTCCCACCTCGTAGAATCTCATTTGCTCAACCCCGGCCGCCTCGTTGTCACCCGCAGAGATAACGCCGTTCTGGATTGCGTTATAGATCTCGTTGTAGGCAATCACCGAGGGCGACATGCCAGCGGCTGCGAACGTTCGCGTCCAGATCGGCGCGCCGATAACGCGAATCTTGAGGCCTTTGAGTCCCGCCAGGTCATGCACTGGCTTGTTTGAAAAAATATTTCGTGTGCCGCCGCCAGCATAACCGACGAGCAGGACATCGGCTTTTTGCGCAACTTCATCCGCGATGGGTTTGAACAAGTCCGCGTCGAGCACTTTGCGCCAGTGGTCCAGATCGCGGAACAGGAACGGAGCATCGATAAACGGTGCCGCGCGCGAGAACGTGGACATATGCCCGGGTGACACGATCGCATAGTCCACTCCCTTGCCCTGGTTCATGTATACGAAGTAGTCTTTCTCCAGGCCAAGTTCGCTATTGCGGTGAAGAACGAAATTGACTGGCTTGCCGTAATATTTTTTGGTCAGTTCTTCAAACTTGAACAGCGTCCGGGTAAACACATGCTCGTCGTTGAACTGAACCGCCCCGTGCAACGTGATGGGTTCCTGTGCCACCGCCGGCTGTAGCAAGCCCAGCGCGGACACCGCGGATAGCGCAATGCCACCGAGCAATTTTGTGAATGTCATGCTTTCTCCCTATCGTATGATGCAGTGCGACCTTGACGGCCCGGTGTCTCATCATCCGAGCGTACAGGATTGTGGCCGATCGCGCGATGCACGCGTCAACTGACCCGGTGACCTGGCACCACGGCACAGAACCAGGCCATCACCCGGTGCTCACAACCCATAAGCCAATGCACGAGGCTATGGCAATGAGCGACAGGACAGTAGCAATGACGCTCAAGCGTCTGAGGATTCGCATGTCGCGTTCGATTCTGGCTGCGCCAGAGTCGATTCCGGTGATGACCTGCTGCATTTGCGTGGCCAGGATTTTCACCGACTCTGCATTGTGGACCACCGCGCTCTGCAGCTCCTGAATCTGCTCCGGGATAACGTCTTGTGCAGTTCCGGTCTTGCGCGTGAACGCAGGAATTGCCGCAGTGACGATTTGCGTGGCGTATGGAAGGAGTGCTTTCAATGCGGGAAGCCATGCGGCCATACCGTCTCCAAGGCAGTGCAGGCAAGATCACTGATATTACCAAATGCCAATCACGCGCATCTTTCGATGGACGTCGCTCCGGCACCCGCCCCGCCGCCGCATTCGACCCCGAGCAACAATCACTCTTCCAGGCTAAGATTACACCGGGTAAGGACCGAGTAATGCCTCAGGCAGATCGATCAAGCGCCGCGGTTTTTGCATCTGCAACTGCCATGGCCATCACATAGCAGTCTTCGAGATCGGTTGGTCCTTCCATCGACATTTTCAGATCCCGAATAACGCCATCGTTCAGGTCATACACCCAGCCGTGCACGGTCAGTTCCTGTCCGCGCGCCCATGCATCCTGCACTACCGTGGTCTGTGCGACATTTACCGCCTGCTCTATCACGTTGAGTTCGCACAAGCGGCCGATGCGATGTTCCCGGCTATCGATCGCCCCGAGTGCATCACGATGCTTCTGCGCGACATCCTGCACGTGCCGCAGCCAATTGTCGATCAGCCCAAGCTTCAGGTTGTCATGTGCTGCGGTCACCCCGCCACAGCCATAATGTCCACAGACGATGACGTGTTTGACCTTCAGCACATCGACTGCATACTGCAGCACCGAAAGGCAGTTCAGATCGGCATGCACGACGATATTCGCAACATTGCGATGCACGAAGACCTCACCCGGGGCCAGGCCGGTGATCTGGTTAGCCGGAACCCGGCTGTCCGAGCAGCCGATCCACAAATACTCCGGCACCTGCAGCTGCGAAAGTCTGGTAAAAAAATCCGGTTCGCGGCTGCGTATGCTCGCCGCCCAGAGCCGGTTGTTAGAGAGCAGCTTGTCGAGTCTTTTCATGGCAAGTGTCTACCGATTTTTACGTGACCCAGGCTCGGGCCGGCAACGATACTGCTGCCACTTTCGGATTTGACGGATTCGGCATCAGGACTGGCCCGCTTTGAGGCTGTTGCTCAGAAAACGATCGATATGGTTGGCGAAGGCCATGCGATCGGCATTACTGAAGATGGAAGGCCCGCCAGTTTCGATACC
>DATMZQ010000245.1:0-5389 GCA_035573615.1 Burkholderiales bacterium
GCGCGGTACGCGGATGTGCCTTTGCCGAGATTGCCGGTCCAGCGGACTGTGCTTTGGTACTCGTGATGCTTTGTTGTGCTGCCCATGATCTTTAACGATGTGCCATGAATTTTTTCAATCGCCCGATACCTTGCGCCAACCGGTCTTCATCGGACGCGAAACACCAGCGCACGAAACCTTCGCCTTCAGGACCGAATGCAATCCCGGGAGCCAGGCCGAGGCCCACTTCCGCAACCAGCCTTTTGCAGAAGGTCAGCGTGTCTTTCGCGCCCGCCACCTTGAAGAAAGCATACATCGCTCCGGGCGGTGGCGTGGCTTCCACGCCCGGAATCGTGTTGAGTTCACGAATCAGGAAATCACGCGCCCGATGAAAGCGGGCTTTCGTGCGTTCGATTACCGCTTCACCTTGCTCCACCGCAACCACGCCTGCTCTCTGCACGAATGATGGCGCGCAGGACGTGTTGTATTCCAGCAAGGTGCCCAGGTCCGGTGTGAGTTCGCTGGGCACGACCAGCCATCCTAGGCGCCAGCCGGTCATGAGCCACGATTTGGAAAAGGTGTTCGCACTGATGATGCGATCCCGCGCATCGGTGATGCCGATAAAAGACGGGGCGATGCCGTTGCCATAGTAAAGCCGCTCATAAGCATCGTCGCTGAGGATCCAGATGCCGTGCCGGCGGCAGTGATCCAGAATCGCGCGCTGCTCCTGATTCGAAATGGTCCAGCCGGTCGGATTGTTCGGCGAGTTGATGTAGACCATCCGTGTGCCCGGGGTTAGCGTAGCGAGCAGGCGTTCAAGATCGAGCGTCCAACCTGCTGAGGAATAGGTCAAGGCAAAAGTGACCGCCTCCGCACCGATAATCCGAGGAATCTCCACCAGGTTCGGCCACACCGGCGTGACGATGACAACGCGATCTCCCGGACTGACCAGCGCCTGCGTCGCGAGCATCAGCGCCGACATGCCGGAACTGGTCACGGCAATGTTGTCCATGGACAGCGCCATGCTTTCTGCACGATGCAGGCGAGTGACATAGCTGGCGAGCGCCTCGCGCAGGGATGGGATGCCGAGATTCTGGGTATAGAACGTCTCGCCGCGTTCCAGCGCCTCGATGCCCGCCCGGCGGATGAATTCCGGCGTGACTTCGTCGGGCTCGCCGAACCAGAACGCGATCACGTCTTCCTTGCCCATGCCCGCATTGGCCACCTCACGGATTTTCGAGGAGCGCAGGGCCTTGACGCCGGGACGAGCAGAGGGAAGACCGAAATCCATATGGGTTCCAGGCAAAGGACGGCATTTTGGCATACCGCCAACCTTGACATCCCTTGGTAGTTATACCAAACTGTTTGGTAAATATACCAAGGAGCGGGACGATGCCGGCGGACGGCTCACAGGATATGAGGCTCAGGATTCTGGATGCCGCGCTCGGCCTGCTGGCCGGGCAGGGGTTCATGGAGGTCACGCAACCCAAGATTGCCAAGGCCGCCGGCGTGCGCCAGAGCCACCTGACCTACTACTTCCCGACCCGCAGCGAATTGCTCAAGGCGCTCGCCGTGCATTCCATCGAATCCATGCTCGGTTCGCTTGCGGCCGGCGCATCCACGGGAAAGCTCACGCCCGCCCTATTCGCACAGCTTTCCGGCGAAGCTCTGGCAGACAAGCGGCGCGCCCGGGTCATGTTGGGCCTCATTGTGAGCTCGGAGGAGGACCGGGAGATCAAGCAATTCATGCGCGATTTCGTCGCACGCGTGCGGGTGACCCTGACCGGGGTCGCCAGGCTGCTCGGCCGGGAGCCCGATGCCAAAAGCATAGCCGCCTTGCATATGTTATTTATCGGCGCCACCGTGCTGAACGTCGCACGGGACGATGCCAATTCCAGGCGCGAATGCGCCGAGATCGCGCGCCTTGCGGTGGAAACGTTCCTGCCCGGAACCCCGCCGGCAACCGAGCCGAAAGCCAGACGGAGAAAATCATGAACGCCGACCAGCGCAGTTACCGGATGATTTGCCTCGTGCTGCTCACGTCCGTGCTGGCGGCCTGCGGGCAGACCAAGGTGCCGGCTTATCAGGGCTATGTCGAAGGCGACTACGTGCTGATTGCATCGCCCTACGCTGGTTCATTGCAGTCGTTGAACGTAGCCCGCGGGCAGAACGTGGAAAGCGGTGCGGCACTGTTTACGCTGGAACAGGATAACGAGGCTGCGGAGAAACATGAGGCCGATGAAAAGCTGCGCGCCGCGCAGGCAAAACTGGAGAATCTGCGCAAAGGCCAGCGCGTTCCGGAACTGGAGGCGTTGATCGCGGAAGAGCGGCAGGCGCAGGCCGCCCGCAAGCTCTCGGAAGTGCAATACGTGCGCAGCCAGAAATTGTTTGAAGGTGGCTTCATCTCTTCATCGGCACTCGACGAGGCCAAGGCCAACCTCGCACGCGACCGCGCGCGCGCCGAGCAGGTGCAAGCCCAGATCCGCGTGGGAAAGCAGAGCGTGGGCCGATCGGGCGAGCTCGCGGCGGCGCAGGCGGAAATCGATGCCGCCAAAGCGGTGGTCGCGCAAGCCGACTGGAAACTCGCGCAGAAGGCGCAGCGCGCGCCGCAGGCCGGCCTGGTGCAGGATACGTTTTTCGTGCAGGGCGAATGGGTGCCCGCGGGTAAACCGGTCGTTAGCCTGCTGCCGCCCGCTAACATCAAGCTGCGCTTTTTTGTGCCGGAAACGCTGGTCGGCCAACTTAAAACCAGCCAGCGCGTGACCGCGACTTGCGACGGCTGCAGCGCGCCGATCGCCGCGACCATCAGCTACATCGCGCCGAATTCGGAATTTACGCCGCCGGTCATTTACAGCAAGGAATCTCGTGCCAAGCTGGTATTCATGATCGAGGCGGTTCCGGCGGCTGCCGATGCCATGAAGCTCAAGCCCGGCCAGCCGGTGGACGTGACACTGTGAATTCCGAATTGGTCATCGACGTGCAGAACCTGAACAAGCGCTTCGGCGACAAGCATGTCGTGCGCGATTTTTCCCTGCAGGTCAGGCGCGGCGAAATCTTCGGCTTCCTCGGGCCCAACGGCAGCGGCAAGACCACCTCGATTCGCATGCTGTGCGGATTGCTGACGCCGGACAGCGGCAGCGGTACCTGCCTTGGCTACGACGTGATTCGCGAGACCGCCGCCATCAAGCGCGAGGTGGGCTACATGACCCAGCGTTTCTCGCTGTGGGAAGACCTGACCATCCGCGAGAACCTGGATTTCGTTGCACGCATGTACGGCATGCCCAGGCGCGGGCAGATCGTGGATCAGGCGATTGCACAACTCGGTTTGACTGCACGCAAAGACCAGTTGTCCGGTTCGCTATCCGGTGGATGGAAGCAGCGCCTGTCGCTGGCGGCATGCATGCTGCACCACCCGAAGCTGCTGCTGCTCGACGAACCTACGGCCGGCGTCGATCCAAAAGCACGGCGTGATTTCTGGGATGAAATCCATGCGCTGGCGGCGACCGGAATCTCGGTACTGGTCTCCACGCACTACATGGATGAAGCGGAGCGTTGCCACCGGCTGGCATACATCGCCTATGGGGCGGTGCTGTCTCGAGGCACCGTGGACGAAGTAGTTGCCGCCCAGCATTTGTCGACGTGGCTGGTGTCGGGACCCGATCTGCCGGAACTCGAAGCGCGCTTGCGCGGCACGCCCGATATCAGCCAGGTCACGCCTTTCGGTTCGACTTTGCACGTGGTCGGCGTTGATGCCGCGGCGCTGGACGCGGCTATCGCGCCGTTCCGGGCAGACGAACGCTATCAATGGCAGCGAAGCCATGCCACGCTCGAAGACGTATTCATCCACTTGATGGAATCGGCGCCCGACAATTTCCAATGAAGATCAGCGGTTTTTCCCTGTCGCGCTGGCTGGGCATCGTGGTGAAGGAATTCATCCAGCTGCGGCGCGACCGCCTGACCTTCGGCATGATCATCGGCATCCCGGTGCTGCAGCTGCTGCTGTTTGGTTTTGCCATCAACTCGGACCCGAAGTCGCTGCCTACCGCAGTGCTGTCACAGGACAACAGCCGTTACGCGCGCACCGTAACGGCCGCGCTGCAGACCAGCGGCTACTTCATGGTCGTCACGCAAATCGCCACCGAAGACGAAGCCGAACGTCTGCTGGCGCGCGGCGATGTGCAATTCGTGGTCACCATCCCGGTGGGATTCGAGCGTGCGCTGGCGCGCGGCGAGCGGCCGGTACTACTGGTCGAAGCAGATGCGACCGATCCCGCGGCGACCGGAAACGCGCTCGCTGCATTGAACCAGGCAATCGATACCGCGCTGGCGCATGACCTGACCGGCCCGCTCGCCGATGCGGTAGCGAAGCCCGCGCCAGTGGATGTGCGGATCCATCGTCGCTACAACGCGGAAGGCATAACCTCGTACAACATCGTGCCCGGATTGCTGGGCGTGATTTTGACCATGACCATGGTGCTCATGACCGGACTGGCCATGACACGCGAGCGCGAACGCGGCACCTTCGAAAACCTGCTCGCCACGCCGGCACTGCCGATCGAGGTCATGACCGGGAAGATTGTGCCGTATATCCTGATCGGACTGGTCCAGGTCACCCTGGTGCTGCTGGCGGCGCGCTACATTTTCACTGTGCCCATGCAGGGCAACATCGCGGTGCTCTACGCGGGGGTGCTAATCTTCATTGCGGCCAATCTTACGCTCGGTATTACGTTCAGTTCGTTGGCTCGCAATCAGTTGCAGGCGATGCAGATGACATTTTTCTTCTTTCTGCCGTCGATCCTGCTTTCCGGATTCATGTTTCCGTTTCGCGGCATGCCGCACTGGGCGCAGTTGATCGGCAGCGCCTTGCCGCTAACGCATTTCCTGACCCTGGTTCGGGGGTTGATGCTGAAGGGCAATTCCTTCGTGGATCTCTGGCCGAGCCTGTGGCCCATCCTGGTATTCATGGCCGTCGCAATGGCCGTCGGCCTGAAGGTATACAGAAGGACACTGGATTGAGCCGCGGCTTAGTACGTGACGGATAAGGCCCCAGGATAAAAAAAGGCCGGCTCCTGGACTAAGAGCCGGCCGAAGCGGCGGGACCAGGCGGCCCCGCCCGCACAGACGTTCAAACAATGCTGTCGTGCTCGAGGGTCAGCGGGGAGATGCGCCGCTGCATGATCTGATCGCGATCGGTAGCGCTGTTACGCAATGCAGCCAGCAGGTTGGTATCGTCCCTGGCCGCGGCAAGGGCAACCGCGGCTACGGCTTTCGGTGGGCTGACGGGAGTGGCAGCCAAACGGGCTTGTGCATCGGACAACGCGCTGAACAAGGTGCAGGTCTTCATCTTCGGGCCTTTCCGTCGCGGTCATCGTTGATCGGTGAGCGGCGCCATGTTGCGCACCCCTGGTCC
>DATMZQ010000246.1:0-3426 GCA_035573615.1 Burkholderiales bacterium
ACCGTTCCGTCCGGATGTTTGTACCATCCCGGATCCTTGTAGTCACCCGCCTCAAGCCCGGCGCGAATCTTCACGGTAGTGAACATGCCCCCCATTTCCATCGGTCCGAACGGTCCCGTTCCGGTCATCATGGGCAAGGTATTGTCGGGCAGCGGCATTCGCATTTCGCCCATTGCGTTTCCGGTGTCGCCCATCACCATGTAGTCCGGCACGAGTCTGGTGATTTTTTCCGCTACGTTGCGTTGATCGACACCGATCATGGTCGGAACGTTGTGCCCCATGGCATTCATCGTGTGATGCGCCTTGTGGCAGTGGAACGCCCAGTCGCCCTCTTCCGTGGCATCGAATTCGATGGCCCGCATTTGTCCGACGCCGATATCGATGCTGACTTCCGGCCAGCGCGCCGACGTGGGCAGCCAACCGCCATCAGTCCCCGCCACTTCGATTTCGTGGCCATGTACATGAATCGGATGGTTCGTCATGGTCAGATTGCCAACCCTGACGCGCACCCGGTCGCCTTTGCGCGCAACCATGGCGTCAATGCCGGGAAAGACGCGGCTGTTGAAATTCCACAAATTGAAATTGAGCATGGTGCTCGTGCGCGGTGTGAAACTTCCGGGATCGATGTCGTAGGCATTCAGCAAAAAAATAAAATCGCGATCCACACGATGCAAGTCAGGATTTTTCGGGTGTGTGACCCAAGAGCCCATCAGACCCATGGCCATCTGGGTCATCTCGTCGGCGTGCGGGTGGTACATGAACGTACCCGCGCGCCTTGCCTCGAACTCGTACACGTAGGTCTGGCCAGGCTTGATGTGAGGCTGCGTCAACCCGCCCACCCCGTCCATGCCATTCGGCAGCCGCTGACCATGCCAATGGATCGTCGTATGCTCGGGCAACTTGTTGGTTACGAACAACCGCACCCTGTCGCCTTCGACCACCTCAATGGTCGGGCCCGGGCTTTGGCCGTTGTAGCCCCACAGGTTCGCTTTCATTCCCGGCGCAAGCTCGCGCACCACCGGCTCGGCAATCAGATGAAATTCTTTGACGCCGTTGTTCATGCGCCACGGCAGCGTCCAGCCATTCAGGGTGACCACCGGATGGTAAGGTCGTCCGTCCGGCGGAGCCAACGGCGGCTGCGTCAACGGGGACATCTGGATTGGGGCTTCGGGCAGCGAAGCGGCCTGCAGCCTGCTGATCAGGCCAGCTCCCAGCAGCGCGGCTCCAGATGAGCGCAAAAATTGTCGTCGTGTGGACATGGTCACTTTCCTTTTTGGTGCTGCTGATGATTCGACTGTTCCGCTGCATCCGGTGCGACTGGCGCTTGGGGATTGGCCTGCGGGCCTGCATCGGCAAGCGATACGGGAAGCCGGCCGCCAAGAATGCGTTGAAGCTCAGTTTCCGCAAGCCAGAAGCTTCTGAGTGCTTCGATATAAGCGTTGACGCTGGTCACCTGCTCTCGCGCATCGGCGAGCAGTTCAAACACGCTGATCAGCATGCCGTTGTAGCGCAATTGATTCTCTTCGGAGATGGTCCTGCGCAACGGCACGATTTCGTCGCGGTAGTGCCTGGCCAGTTCATAAGCATTCAAATAACTCGCGTAAGACTCGCGCACTTCGGAGCGCGCGTTGACTGCGGTTTCAGCCACCCGGTCGACCGCCTGCATGTAGATTGCCTGCGCCTTTGCGACTCTCGCGCCGCCCCAATCAAAAAGTGGAATTTCCAGACTGATCTCGTAGCCGGTTTCGCGCACGCCACCGACTTCGCTGTTCCTCAAGTAACTCACATCCAGCACGTTGATGAAGCGAGTCGTCTTGGTAAGACCAAGAGATGCCGCCAACGCCTCGGCGTTGCGCTGCGCCGAGCGGATGTCGAGCCTCTCCCGAATGGCGTAGGGCTCCAGATCCTTGAGGTCGGGCTTGTCCTTGGGCAGCGCGGGAAGCCGTTCGGGGAGCTTGAATGCCACATCGGCGCCCGACAACCCCATGAGGCGGGTCAGTCGTTCCCGCTCGGCAATTCCAGTTTGTTGTGCGCGCGCCAATTGCGCGATGGCTTCAGCGTAGAACACTTGCTCACGCGCCTGGTCAAGCTTGCTCCAGTTGCCTGCGTTGGCCATGCGCTGCGCCAGTTCCGACCCGGCCTCGGCCGCAATCTTGACCTGCTCGAAATAGCGCAAGGCCTCCTGCGCAGCCAACGCGGCGAAGTAAGCTTTTCGTGTGTCGGCAGCAACCCGCAGCACTTCTTCAGTGACCAGCAGTTTGGTCTGCTCGAAGCGACGGCCTTCCATGCGCGTTGCCAGCGGCGCCATGATGAGGCTGGCGAAATCGAACGTGTAAGTCCGTTCAATGCGCGTTCCTTCATCCGAATGTGCACGCAAGAAGGTGAACCCCGGATTGCGCAGGCGGCCAGCCTGGACGAGATTAGCTTCCGCGATACCGAGCTCGGCGTAAGTCGCCTGCAGCCCAGGGTTGCTCAGCAATGCAACCTGTACTGCCTGGTCCGCCGTCAGTGGCGACGCGAGCAATGCTTCAACACTTTTTCTAACGGAGGCCGCTTCGGCGTCACCGCGCACCCAGGTTACGTCCTTGTTGATTCTTTCATGAGACGTCGCGGCGACAGTATCAAATCCTCCATCGCGCGAAAAACTGGCGCACCCGCCCAGCAGCAGGGATATCAGCGCCGTAATCGTAGTGATGAACCGAACCGTGATGCGGGGTCGTATGCCTTTCGTGGGGCTGGTTGCCAGCCCGGCACTGAAACCGGGCAAGGCCGATGTTGCGCTGTAGCCCTTGATCGCGGACAGCGCCGAACACAACAGAAAAAATCGCATGGTTTCCCTCGTGTGACATGAGCGAGATGTGCCGAACGCAGGCTATGGCGCCAAGCAAAACGCTCGGCCCTCATGCGGACGGCTTTCCAACGGGCGCTTTAGGCGCGCGTGGCTAGAGGGACAGGCTGGGGCAGTTCGATGAATCGCGACGGGATGGTGACATCAGTCGCGATCGGATGAATTTGTTCAGCGGGCGCGAGTCCGTCGGCTGAAGCGGCAACGGGAACAGCTGAGGCTGCGAGGTGGCATAAATCACAGCTATCGCAAAAAACGCTTAGCGCTTTATGGTCACCATTGTGGCCCTGTGTGTTCGCCGAATGCTGATGATGATCATGTTGATGAGCGGCATGCACTGCTTGCTGTGCCGCCAGCACCCGGTCCTGTACACGCGCGGCCGCATCGCCGTGCTCACCGGCTGCGTGTTTGCAATACGGCATGGCAACCGCCAGCACGCCGTTACCAGCGAGCCAGAGCACCATCCATCCGATCATGAGCAGGCGAAGCGATTTCACGAGCAGAAGCAATTCCCGGAGAATAAGTTTGAGGGCGAGTACATGCGGCAAGTCATTAAAACCGCGCCGCAGCGCACTGTCAAT
>DATMZQ010000247.1:0-4774 GCA_035573615.1 Burkholderiales bacterium
TTATCTGCGCCGCCCAACTCCACCGGCGTGGCGGCGCCCAGGTTGGTTGAGGGCGCCATCGCCGCGATGTGACTGGCGTACAAAATGTACGTGCCGGCACTGGCAGCGCGCGCGCCGTCCGGCGCAACATAGCTTGCCACAGGCACCGGGGAGGCGAGGATGTCGCGAATGATGGAGCGCATGGACAGGTCCAGTCCGCCGGGTGTGTCCATGCGCAATACGACAAGTTGGGCATGCAGCTTGGCGGCGTGCTCCATGCCGCGATGCAGGTAATCGGCTGTGGCGGGGCCGATGGCGCCGTCCTGCGTAAGGATCACAACCGGCCCACCCGGCTGCGCTGCCGCAGCAGAGATCCAACAAAACAACAGCATTACGATCACACGCACCGGCCCACCCGTATGGATGTCTGGCGGCGCCGCTCCATCCGGGAAAATTACAACCCGGAACCGGCGGCCGCTCAGCGCCAGAGTAACGGAATTGGCGTTGCCTGGCACGAGTAACTATGGGATGAACGATGCATTGCCATTGCGAGATTCCGTTGGCTGACGCCCATCGGCTCATGACGCTCGCGAAATCCATTGGAACAACATCCCGGCTCTGTACTCCAATTTCACGCTGGGCATTCAGGCTTCCCGGCCCTCCGAAGCATTGAATAACGAATTGGCAATCTATCGCCCGAGGATCAAATTGTTTGGATCCGACGATTTGTGGTTGCGGGTGAAGCGTTGGGGTCCGGGCCGCGCCGCCCGGGATAGCATGCGCCGGATGCGCAAACGGCTGTGGTTCTTCGATGAAATCCGCATCCTGAAAAAAAATGTCGTCCGCCTGCCGGTCCACCGGTCGCTCGACGTAACCGCGCACGATGATCTACAGCACATCATGGAACTCAACCAGGCCACCGACCATGCGACAACTGAACATCGCATCCGCCAGCGCCTTCGGCACGGGCTACGCTTCTATGCCGCAACAGTGCGCGGCAAGCCGGTCGCCACAACCTGGATTCTGTTGCCGGGACAACGGTTTTTCGACGAATGTGGTTACGCTATTGACGTTCCAGCCGACGACCTGTGGTTACGGGACATTCATGTCGCGCCCTGGTGCAAAGGGCGGCGCGTGTTTTCCGCATTCCTGGATCACATCGTGAAAACATTCCACCCGACGGTGCGCCACCTGTGGTCGGACGCCGAACTGAACACGCCAGCATCATTGAATGCGCACCGTAACTACGGCTTCCAGACCGTCTGTACACTGAAAGTGCTGCATTTGGCCGAGTGCATGATGGTGCGAACATTGCCGAGCAGTCCGGCACGTTGCGCATACGGGTTCAAACTTCCCGCTCGCGTACTTGCAACCGGACCGCGCTACCAGACTTACAAGGCCATCCACTTGATGTAAGGGAGCGGAATCCGACCTTGACTGTCGGGACATGTGGCCGGCTTATAATCCCCGAAAAGGGAGCGGCCATGGATTTCAGTCTCACCGATGAGCAGGAACAGCTGCGCGACTCGGCGCGCAAATTCGCGCAATCGGAATTGCCGGCGCTGGCACGCACGCTCGAAGAAAAAAACGAGCCGGTTCCGGACAGCATGATGGAGCGCTATGCCGCGCTCGGTTACCTTGGCATCAATCTTCCGGAAGCATATGGCGGGCATGGACTTTCCCATCTCGATGCCGTGATCGTGCTGGAAGAGTGTGCAAAAATTTCACCGGCGGTTGCTTTTCCCGTGTTCGAATCGTGCTTTGGCCCCATCCTCGCCATTGCGCATTTCGCGGCCGACACGCTGCGCAAGCGGCTCATCCCGCAAGTTGTCGCCGGCAAGCAAATCGTGGCGGTCGCCATGTCAGAGCCGGATGCCGGCTCGGCGCTGACCGACCTGCGCACGCACGCGCGCCTGGATGGCGACAGCGTTCGCCTCAGCGGGCAGAAACGCTGGTGCTCGGGTGCTGGCCACGCCGGGGGTTATCTGGTCTATTGCAAAATGTCCGATGAGCCCGGCGCGCGCGGCATCGGTGCCGTCTATGTCGAAAAAGGCAGCAAGGGATTCAGCTTCGGCAAGCGCGAGCAGCTGATGGGCTTCCGGGGCATTGCGTCCGCAGACATGTTTTTCGATGATGTTCGCGTGCCTGTGGAGAACGTGGTGGTCGCGGCTGGCGATGGCTTTCGCAAGCTCATGGAAGCCTTCGACCTGGAACGCTGCGGCAACGCCACCATGAGCCTCGCCATTGCGCAAGGTGCACTCGATTACGTGCTCGACTACGTGCAGGAGCGCAATCAGTTCGGCAAACCAATCGTAGATTTCCAGGCAGTGCAGCTGCGGCTTGCAGACATGGCCATGAAACTGGAGGCGTCACGCCTGTTGATCTACCAGGCGGTATGGGGTGCATCCGCAGGGCTGCCTTCCATCCGGCAAAGCTCGATCGCCAAATGCTTCGCCAACGAGATGGTGCGCGAGGTCACCGGCCACGCGTTGCAGATGATGGGTGCATACGGGTACAGCAAGGACTACCCTCTCGAACAACGCATGCGTGACGCCTGGGGCTGGGGCATTGCCGGCGGCGCCATCGATATCCAGAAGACCAACATCGCCTCGGCACTGATCGGCCGGCGTTTCGATCAGCGTCGTTGAACGACAGCGATGTCGCGCATAGAGTGAGTCGTTCAGTGCAATCGTATTCGTTTTTCGCCGCGGACTTCGCGTGCAATTTCTGTTAGTTCGCGCCAAACATGTTTTCACGTACCGCCGGACAACCATGAAGATAAAAAGCATTGAGGCCTTGGCATGCGATGCGGGCTGGCGCAACTACCATTTTGTCAAAATCACCACGGACACTGGCATCGTTGGGTGGAGTGAGTTCGACGAAGGTTTCGGTGCACCTGGCGTGGGCGCCGTCATCGACCGGCTCGCCGCGCGGGCCCTCGGCCAGGATGTCAATGCCCATGAGCGCATCTACGCCGAGTTGTATTGCGCCACGCGGCCAGGCGCCGGAGGCGTCGTGGGGATTGCCATGGGCGCAATCGAGAACGCCATGCTGGATGCGAAGGCAAAGGCACTGGGCGTGCCCGCATACCAACTGCTCGGCGGCAAAATCCGTGATCGAATTCCCGTGTACTGGTCGCACTGCGCCACCTGGCGCATCTTTCAGCCCGATTATTACCGCCCGCCGATCACCAGCATCGAGGGCGTGCGTTCGATCGGCCGCGAAGTACGTGAAAAGGGATTCCGCGCGCTGAAGACCAACATTTTTCTGTATGACGCCGACGGCGGCAACGCGCGTGGCTGGGGGCCGGGATTCGCGCTGCCGTTTTCACCGGAGCTCAACGTCGACCGCACGATCCTTCGCAATCTGCGCCGGCATCTGGAAGCGCTGCGCGAGGGCGCCGGGCCGGACATCGACATCCTGCTCGATCTGAACTTCAACGCGAAGACCGAGGGCTTTCTGTCGATCCTGCGCGCGCTGGCCGACTTCGAATTGTTCTGGGTGGAAATCGACAGCTACGACCCCGCTGCCTTGGGCTATATCCGGCGGCAAAGTCCGCACCCGATCAGCTCCTGCGAAACGCTGATGGGGCTGCGAGAGTTCCTTCCCTATTTCCGTGAACAGGCGATGGACGTGGCGATTATCGATGTGCCGTGGAACGGAGCATGGCAATCGATGAAAATCGCTGCCGCTGCAGAAGCGCATGAAGTCAATGTGGCGCCGCATAATTTTTACGGACACCTGTGCACAATGATGAACGCCCATTTCGCTGCCGCCGTGCCGAACTTGCGCATCATGGAAGTTGACATCGACCGCATTGCATGGGACCACGAATTGTTCAGCCACTCGCCACAGTTCGTGGATGGGCATCTGGTATTGCCCGATCGGCCCGGCTGGGGAACTGAACCCATCGAGGCTGCGCTTCGGGCGCATCCGCCGACGGCCCGTCGCGGCATCGTGAGCCGGACAGCTAACGACTAGCTAGGGTGTTCGTAAAAGCGGCCTTTTGTCGCGGACGAATTCCCGACGCGCTCAAAATCGCGCCGTCAAGCCCAGCAGCGCTTCGCCCTGCGTGATGGTGTCGCCCTTGATGGAGACCACGCAACCGCCGGAACAAAACACACCGCTCTGGCTGTTGACGAGTGTGGCGTAACCGCGTGCCTCGAAACGCATCGCAAAAGTTTTGCCCAGCGGCAACTGATAGCCGACCCCGACGTTGATCGACGGATACAGCTCGGTCTTGAGGCCTTGTGCCGGGTTGAACATCGTCGCGCCGATGCCTCCGACGAGGTATCCACCCTTGCTGACCTGGCCCTCCCAAAAATAACTGCCGCCGAAATGCAGGTAGCCAATGTCCATCGCTAATTTTGTGCTGCCGGTCAGCAGCGTCGAGTCGAGCGTCAGGTTGGTGCGCTGGTAGCTCGCGAACACTTGGTACTGCCGCGCTTCGTCGAGCGGGAGGTCCAACGCCAGCGAAGCCGAACCGTTGGATTGAAGCGAGAGCGATTCCCCCGTGTTGGTATTGGTGAAATGGCCACCGCCGCGATAGCCACCGTACACCGTGAGGGCATAGTCTTTGTCACCCGCGATGGCGGGCAGCGCGGTCAGCAGAGCGATTGCGATTATGACTTTTGGCAGCATCGGCGACAGACGGAATTATCAGTGGAAACCCATATTGCCTTGATCCGCGTTTGCTGGCGAGCACGGAATAAGATGCCATTACATTTATGGGCACCGGCCCGGTTATGATCGAATGATCGGTTGTGGCGAAGCCGGTTATGGCGTTTGGTCAATG